>JAHZJA010000339.1 GCA_022601155.1 Deltaproteobacteria bacterium
CAATGGAATGGAGCGCTCACCTTCAATGGGATCGCCCGCGCTTTGCGTGATTTGGCCAACGCGGTGAGTCGGGCAATCGCCTCGGCATGACCAGCGGCGACGATCTGACCACCGCCATTTTCGTTGGCGGCCGCGCACACCTGGCCCTGCGCTGCTTCGGCGCACACCTCATCGACCTGCTCGGCCGTCATCCCCATCACGGCCGCCATGGCTCCGGTGCCCGCGGGAACGGCCTCCTGCATCGCCTGGCCCCGCAATCGCACCAAGGCCACCGCGTCTGCGAAGCGCAGTGCGCCGACCGCCACCAACGCCGAGAACTCACCCAGGCTGTGCCCCATGGCCAGCGTGGGCACGATGCCCGTGCGCTCACGCAGCACGGCCAACGCCGCGATCGACGTGGTGAGGATGGCAGGCTGGGTGTTGGCCGTCAGCGCCAGATCCTCGTCGGGACCCTCGAAACACATCGTCGACAGCGAAAAACCCAGCGTGTCGTTGGCTTCTTCGTACACCGCGCGCGCTGCGGCTTCCTGCTCGAACAACGCCTTGCCCATGCCCGTGCGCTGGCTGCCCTGTCCCGGAAAGAAGAATGCGGTGTTGGTCATGATGATGGACTCCTGATGCGTGGTGCAGCCGGCAGGGTCAGCTGCGTGCAGGCTCGGCCCGCTTGGCCGCGGCGAGCAGATCGGCGTGAACGGCCAGGGCCTTCGTGATGCGGGGGGTCAGCGCTTCGTCGACCGAGCGCGTGGCGAACTCGAGCGCGGTGGCGATGGCAAAGCCCGAGGACCCGCCGTGACAAATGAAGGCCAGGCCGTCGACGCCCAGCAGCGGCGCGGCCCCGTAGGCCTCGGGATCGAGGCGCTGTCGAAGCTCGGCAAACGCCGGGCGCAGTATCAGCCCACCCAACGCACGTCGGGGACCACCGCGGAGCGCTCCCTTGAGCCAATGCCCGATGAGCCGACCGGTGGCCTCGGCGATCTTCAGGGCGACGTTGCCCGTGAAGCCGTCGGTCACCACCACGTCGACCTCGCCGGACATCGTGTCGGTGCCCTCGACGTACCCGACGTACTCCAAGCCCTCGAGCGTCGCCTCCGCCAGCAGCCCGTGCACCGTGCGGGTCAGCTCGGTGCCCTTGGTCTGCTCGCTGCCGTTGGACAGCAGCCCCACGCGGGGCGTCGCCACGCCGTGCTTGAAGCCCGCGTACACGGCTCCCATCACCGCGAACTGGACCAGATTCACCGGGCGACAATCGACGTTGGCACCCACGTCGAGCAGGCTGACCCAGCCCTCGCGGGTGGGTAGGCTGGTCACGAGCGCGGGTCGGTCGACGCCCTTGATGCGCTTGTACTTGAACAGCCCACACGCCAACATCGCGCCGGAATTGCCGGCGGACAGCGCAGCGTGGGCCTGCCCTTTGCGAACGAGATCGAAACAGACCGGCATCGACGCATCGGGCCGGCTGCGCACGGCCTTGGCCGGGCTGTCCTCCATGGTGATGACCTCGGAGGCGTGATGGATGGCGACCGGAAGCCCGTCCCATCCCGCGTGACGCGACAGCTCGGCTTCGATCTTGGTGCGATCTCCGACCAAGATCACATGGATGCCGGCCTTCGCAGCCGCGACCGCGCCGTCGACCTCGGGGCCAGGGCACTGGTCGCTACCGAACGCGTCCAGTGCGATGCACGGAGGACCGCTCGACGAAGCCAAGGCCTCGTCGTCGCTAGCGTGCGCGGGCGACTGGGACATCGCGGGCGCCAAGCCGAAGGGAGTGAGCGAGCCGGGGGCCGCTCAACGAGGACGTCAGTCCTGCTCGACCGCGATGACCTCGCGGCCTTTGTAGTGCCCGCAGGCGGGGCAAACACGGTGGCTGACCATGAGTTCCTCGCAGTTGGGACACGGCGAGAGACCCGGCGCAGAGACCTTGTCGTGCTGGGACCGTCGCATGTCGCGACGCGAGCTGGAGGTGCGCTTCTTAGGTACGGCCATGGTTGCCTCGGGCGGCGGGAGCATAGGGGCGGCCTGACAGGCGCGCAAGCGGAACGACGCGCGGCGGCTCACGTACTGAGCGCCGGGCCGATCGGTGGGGGTTCACTCGAGATCGAGCTTGCGCAGCGCTGCCGCGAGCGGGCTGTCGCCGCGCTCGTCGCGCTGTGGTTCCTCGGCAGACGGACTGCGGTTGGCCACAGGCGTGAGCGGGACCTCGTTGCGGCACTTGGGGCACTGCCGCACCACGTCGGGCACGGTGTTGAGCTCGTGCCCACAGTTGCTGCACAGACCGCGACAGGCTTCACCCCGAGCACACAACGCCCGCATGGGATAGGCCAAGGCCACCTGCTCGGCGACGAGACCATCGAGGCGCAGCACGGGTCCGTCGTAGCGCCACAGGTCCTGGGCGCCCTCATCGTCGTCGTCATCCTCATCATCGCCGGCCGGGACGTCGGAGGGCGAAGCGGGCATGAAGGTGGCGAAGATCTCCCCCCGACCGTCGACGGCGGCATCGGCCAGGCAGCGGCCGCAGGGCACCGTGAACGCCAAGCTGAGGGCCCCCTGCACCAGCACCACGCCCTCGGGCTGCAGCAGCACCTGGAGGGACACGGCGGCCGCGTTGCCGACCTCGGCGTCCGTGTTGCTCAGCACCTCGACGAGCCACGGGACCTCCAGGGCCACCTCGAGTTCGTGTCGATCGATGCTCCGACGCCGCAAAGCGGCGAGGTCGACGCGCAGGGCCTCGAGCGGGGGCGACGGCGGCTGAACCATGGCCGACCCTTAGCCCGCTTTGGCCCTGGGTTCAAAGGGCGATCACCTGCGGTCACGACGGCCCCAGGCGGATCGGGCGTCGAAACCGTGCTCCGTCGCGCATGGCCGTCCCCCCCGTGTTGACCGCGCCGCGGGTCTTTCGTATGCCCCTGCCGTACGTGCGAAGCCCCGAGACGAAGCGGGTCGCGAGCCCGGGCCGACAGGGGCGACGGATGCGACGACACGCCGCGACGACGCGGTGGAGCGTGTTGGTGGCCGCACTCGGGTGCCTGCTCGGACTGCGCTCGGCCACCGTCCACGCCGCGACGCCGCCGGGCACCCGCGCCGCCTGGCTTCCCCGCGAGATCGGCGATCACCCCACGCGACGCCTGGCCCCTGCCCCGCCGCCGACCCCCGCCCCCGACTCGGTCATCTTTGGTCGCAGCGGCCGCGGACCGTGGGCGACGGCGTTCGGACACGACGACATCGATCCCGCGGCCGAGCTCGGTGCGCCCTCGGGCCGTCCCGATCCATCGGTCCCCGTGCCCCACGGCGCGCCGCGACCCCCCGTCGATGACGACCTCGGTCCGATTGGCCCTGGCCCCACACCGTGGGCCGAGGCATTCGGCACGCCTCCCGTTCATTTCGCTGCTCCTCGCCCCAACGGCGTGTTCACGCCGGGCTCCACCGGCCTGAGCCTCGGTATCGCAGCGGCCATGCTGGCCCCCGCGCCCGAAGCTGGCGCCTCCGGATCGGTCGAGGTCGAGCCGGTCGTCACCACGCCGGCCGAGGGCAGCGTGACACCCGGCACCCCGATGCTGATCGGTCGCCGCGGCGTCCCTCCTTTTTGGATCGAGCGCGACTACGACACCCATCGCACCCGGGCGATTGGGCTGCCGCCGCTGTTCATCCACCGCAAGCCCAAGGCCGGCCATCCCGAGCGCTTCTTCCACGCCGACCTGGCGCTGACCTTCGGCTGGTACTCGAAGAAGACCGAGCGCCGCAACTGGATCAACCCCGCGGGCCTCTTCTACGGCTACTTCAGCGAGCGCAAGACGCTGTGGGGAGCTGCGCCGCTGCTGATGGGCTACCGCCGCGTCGGCGAGCAGTTCAACTTTGGGCAGTTTCCGCTGGTGTGGTGGTGGGGCACCAAGTTCGTCAAGAACCTGCTGGTCGTTCCCTTCCACTACCAGCAACGCGCACCCGAGAGCTTCCGCGCGGTGTCGGGGCTGGTGGCCTGGTATGGCAACCGCAATCTCCACGACGCCGACCTGACCAACGACCGCCGCTACATGGTGGTCGCCCCGGTGTTCTACCGGTTCCAGCGAGGGCTGCGACGCTACGACATCAGCCCCATCTACTTCGGCGGGGCCAACAAGCTGACGGGGCTGCGGCACATGACCGTGCTGCCGCTGTTCCACTGGCAGAGCCGAGAGTTCGGCAATCGCCGCGAGCTGTGGACGCTGCCGTGGATTCGACGGGTCGACGAGGCCCGCCGTCGCGACAGCTGGGCCGTGCCGCTGGCGCTGACCTTCCGCCGGCGCACCCCGGACCGCGAGATCATGTCGGCGACACCGCTGTTTTGGCGGTCGAAGAATCACCTGCGCGGCAGCGATCTGTGGCTGGCCGGACCGTTCGCCCGGTATAGCGACCCCCGGCAGCGCAACACCGTCGTGGCGCCGCTGTGGTGGCAATTTCACGACCGGCGCACCGACCAGACGACCTCGATCCTCGCCCCGTTCGCGCTCGCGCGCCGCGGCCCCAACCACCTCCGTGTCTACACCCTGCTCGGAGGCGGAGGTCGCACGGCCAAGGGCTGGTCGATGGTGGTACCGCCGCTGCTGACGTTCGCCGGGCGCACCGATCGCGGCGTGCAGTACCAGGGCGTTGGTGGCCTGGTCTGGCATGTGCGGCAGCCCAACGCCGACGGGATGACCGGTCGCAACGACTGGGTCCTGGGGCCCCTGGGCTACGCGGGACGGGACGCCGATGGCGGGCGCCTGGGAGTCATTCCCGCGCTGAGTTTCTTCAAGTGGGGTGGCACCAAGCGCTACCAGGTGCTCACTCCGCTGCTGTGGCACGTGCACGACACCGACCCGCAGCGGCCGCGACGCACGGTCGTCGCCGGGCCATTTTATCACCACGCCACCGGCACCCCCGACAACCGTCAGCTCGACGGAGGTCTCGCGCCGCTGTTCTTCTACGGCCGCGGCGCGCGGTGGAACTACGGCGTGGTCCCCTGGCTGCTGTTCGCCGACGTGGGCGATGTGAAGGAAGGCCGCCGACTGACGGTGAGCCCCCTGTTCGTGCGCAGCCGCGGCAAGGACCACCGCACCTTGGGCATCGCGGGGCTGGCGTGGGACGTCAAGCGCGGCGAGGACGAGCGCCACAGCACGCTATTTCCGCTGTACTACCGGCGCCAAAAGGGCGATCGGACCCTCACCCTCACCCCGCTGGGTGGGCGCCGATCGATAGGTAGCGACGCGACCACGGTCTTGGGGCCCTACTTCCGGCGCCGTCGCGACGGTCAGACGACCGGGGGGGTGCTTCCGTTGGTCTTCGTCGACAACCGCGAGGTCGAAGGCGGCCGGGCACGGCATGTGGTCGCCGCTCCGCTGGTGCTGATGCGCCGCACCCCGCACGACGACCTCGACATGTGGAGCCCGCTGGTGTGGCGCTCACGCGTGCGAGGCGAGCGGCCCCGCAAGGGCCTGGCCGTGGTGCCGTTCTACTTCCGCCAGCGACAACCCGGCGGCGTCAACGTGGACGCCGGGCTCGGGTTCTTCTGGTCGCGCGACAAGACCCGACGCACGCACACGGTGGTGGCGGGTCCCGCCTTCCATCGCCTCAGCCGCAAGGGCCTGCACACGGGCGTGGTGCCCCTGTACTGGTGGATGGACTCCGAGGACAAGCGGCGCCTGCTCGCGCTGCCGATGACCATCCACATCAAAGACAAGGCCCGCGACAGCCACACCACGATCTCCGTGCCGCTGTGGTTCGATCGCAAGCAGGCCAACGGACGCCGCACCTGGGGGGCGTTCCCGTTCGTGTTCGGCGGCCGTCGGCTGCACGCGTTCACGCGGTTCTCGGTGGCGCCCCCGGGCTACCTCGACGTGTTTCGGCTGCGTCGCAATTCCCGGTTCACCGGATACATCCCGCTACTGTTCCGCTACGAGAAGTGCGGGTTCCGGTCCGAGGACGACCCCGATTGTCGCTACGTGCTGTGGGGCTCCGCACCGCTGTTCGTCGCGGGCAAGGACGGCCGCGGTCGTCGGACCCACGGGGTGCTGGCCTACTACTGGGACCGGCGCCCGGACGGCTGGCGGCTGTACACCCCGTTGTTCGGCGTGACCAACATGCCCGGCAAGACGCTCAGCTGGTACGGCGGCCCGGTGGGCATGCGCACCACCAACACGTGGCGGCGGTTTTTCGCCTTCCCGCTGTACTACCGCAAGGCGCATCGGCTCGAGAACAAGAGCCTCACGTTGGTCGCTCCCCCGCTGTTCATCGGACGCCAACGCAAGGACCGAAGCTTCTTCCAGGCGGGCTTGCTGGTGTGGCAGTTCCGTCAGCCCCACCGCGTCGCGACGGCCGTGGTGCCTCCGGTCTTCTTCCACAGCCACGCCCACACCGAGCGCCGTCTCACCTGGCTGGCCCCGCTGTTCCTGCGCGATGATCACTGGGCCAAAGACGAGGCCTGGACCGCGCTGGGGCCCCTCTTGTACGTGCAGCGGCGCCACGGCAAGAACCTCGACTTCGTCCAGTTCCCGCTGGTGTGGCACATCGAGCGCGACGAAGCGCAAGGTACGTTCGGCGCCTTTGCGTGGTGGGACATCCGCACCAAGAAGGGCAAGATGCTGCAGCTGGTGCCTGGCGCCTTCCTGCGGTGGGCGACGCCCGAGCGCGACACGAAGATCATCGGCCCCGGACTGGGCTGGTGGACGCGCGGGCGCGGACCCTTCGAGGGGGACCTCCACTGGCGGGCCCTGTTCGGCATCTTTGGCGGTGGACACGAGGGTGACCAGCGCTACATCGCGCTGTTTGGCCGAAAAATCCCGCGGGGCAAGGCCGTGCGGGTCGATCCTGCGGCCGGGAGCGTCGAGGGATCCACCTCCAAACGCATCGAACGACGCCAACGACGGGACCTGCGCAGAGCAAAACGCGCAAGTCGCACAGCCGTCCGCCGTTCGAAACGTCAGGCCCAAATTAGGACGCATCCGGCCCAACGGCAGGCGGCATCCGAGGGTTCTGGTCGTGGTGGCGCAAGTCCCGACGCCCGTAGAACGGCCAACAATCGCCCGTAGAGGCACGTTCGCGACGCATCCGGCTCGCGACCACACAACTTGACGCGATGTTTCATGTCGGGTTCGTGATTTGAGCTTTGTTCGTTTAGGTTGACGATGTCATGGTTGGCATTGACGATGTCAATGTTCAATGAACAATCCCGTGCCCCACAACCCCCTTTACCCGTCCGCCAAGCCCCCACGGCGTCAGCAGGTCGTCGGTCGCGCAGGAACCGAGAGTTCCCGCCGCGCCCTGCTCGATGCAGTTGGAGTCGTTCTCGCCCGCGAGGGCCTCGAAGGTCTGTCGCTGCGCAAAGTCGCGGCCCATGCCGGTCTATCCCATGCCGCGCCTGGGGTCTTATTCGGCGGACGTGCTGCCATGCTCACCGCGTTCGCGGCCGAAGGCTTCGTGCAGCTGGGCCAGCGGATGGATGCGGCGGAGCGAACCGCCACCGATAGTCGTGACGCGCTGGCCTCGACCGGCCTGGCCTACGTGATGTTCGCGGTCGACGAGCCGCTGCGGTTTCAGGTGATGTTTCGAACCGATCGGCTGCTGCCGCGCGACCCCGAGTACCTCACCGCCTGCCGAGACTCGTTCCTGCCCCTGCAGCGGGCCATCGACCGGGCCATCGCCGAGGGCGTCGTCGACGACGACGAGACCGACGACGTGATGCTGGCCGCGTGGTCCTTGGTGCATGGACTCGCCAACCTGTGGTTCTCCAAGCACCTGGCTGGGCGTGTGCAGCCCGATCCGCTGGTGCTCGGGCGCCAGATCACCCGCCTGTTCGCTCATGCGGTGCTGTCCCCCGACCGGGCTCGCCCCGAGCCCATCCCCGAGCCCCTCCACGCGGTGCATCCGATGCCCCAGCGCCCGCAGGGACCCACGTCTGCTCCGCTGAGCAAGATGGTCGCGGAGGTCGTGCACGGCCCGGTGGTCGAGTCCATCGCACAAGCCATCGCCGACGCCTGAGCGGGCTGGGGCCCGCGCGTCCGGGCCCCACGCTCCCTACCCGCTCCGACCGAGCCGTCAGTCGCACTCAGTGTTGCACAGCTGCGTGCAATCGAGGGCAGCGACTGTCGCGCACAGCCGGTCCCACGTCATCGTGCAGCACGAAGGATCGAATTCGCAGACGCACGTCTCCATGCATGGATCGTCGCAGCCGGGCATCCCCTCGCCCGGCGCGGCCTCGCAACATGGCGTCGCGCCGTTGCCCGTGTCACCGGGGTCGGTCGCCGACGATGTCTGGGGCCCATCGGTGTCGGTGGCCGAGCCGTTCCCTCGAGTGCTGGTCCCCGTTCGCGAGCCACCTTCGCTGTCGGGGTCTTCCGCGGTGCCATCGCGGGTGGTGTTGGTCTCGAAGGGCGGCGACTCGGTCGAGAACGTCGTTGCCACGGTCGGGCCGACACTCGAGCCCGCCCCGTCGAAATCGGGATTGACCGACGAGCACCCGCTCATCAACGCCAGCCCGGCGACCGCCCTCCACCCACCGACGCCCCCAAACTGGAGCCGGTCACGCGGGTGCGTCTGCGGGGGCACAATCTGACGATGAACCGCCAGACCGGCCTGCGCAAGTTCGCGCAGCCGGTTCGACGGGGCCGCTCCACCACCCCGTTCCCCAGGGGTCATCCTCCGCGCCGTGTTCCCACCACGGTCGACTGGCTCTGCCTGCAAGCGTCGTCGACCCAGCTATCGGACCGCCGACGACGGGCCGTTCCCGACCACCGTCGACTGGCTCTTCCTGCCGGCGTGTCGACCCGGCTATCGGACCGCCGACACCGTCGACTGGCTCTTCCTGCAGGCGTCGTCGACCCGACTATCGGACCACCGCCGTCGACTGGCTCTTGCTGCAGGCGTCGTCGACCCGACTATCGGACCACCGCCGTCGACTGGCTCTTCCTGCAGGCGTCGTCGACCCGGCTATCGGACCACCGCCGTCGACTGGACTCTCCGACATCCGCCCGTCGCCGCCGACGGACCCCTTCGCCCACCGTCCGCGAGCGGACGAGTCTCGACTTTGGTGGTTTTCCACGCGCCACAACACCGCCCCCGACCGCTGTGGCAGTGTTTTCGCTCCTCGACGCATGACCCGATGCGCCTTCGAAGCGCAGCCTCGCCAGG
>JAHZJA010000340.1 GCA_022601155.1 Deltaproteobacteria bacterium
CAGCGGCGCTCGAGCTGGGCCTGGCTGTGGCCGTGGTCACCCACGCTGGCGCCCGAACCCACGACCGCGGTGGCGGCCTTCAGCGCGGTCCGAAGTTTGGGGCTGTTGGCCGCCGCGGCAGCAATGGTCGTCGCGCTGTGGATGGTGTGGGGAGGCGAGACGCGTTCCACGTCGTCCGAGGTCGATGCCGCCGCTCGACCCGTGCTGTCCGCCGCGTCCGGTATGGACTCTGCGCAGCCCGAGCCTTCCCTCGGCATCCACGCGACGACCGCGAGCATCGGCGGGGATGTCCGCGACCCACAGCAACGGCCGGTTCCCCACGCCGAGGTCTGTGCGTGGACCTTCTCCAGAGATCTGGCGAGTGCCGCCACGGCCCGGCCGCGCTGTACCACCAGCGGTGTCGATGGGCACTACCGTATCGACGGCCTGCATGCGGTGCCCTACCGTGTGGGAGCGAGCGCGCCCCGTCGTCACCCCGCGATGGCCCGCGACGAAGACGGCAGCCCTTCCGCCGTCGAGCTCATGCTCGGAGAGCACCGCGAACACATCGATCTGGTGCTCGCTTCGGGTGGCGTCCCCCTGCGTGGCGTCGTGCGGGACGTCGGCGGCGGCCCCATCGAAGGGGCCTGGATCGCCGCTGCTCCATACACCGCTTCGACCGTCGTGGTGGGCGCCCAGGGCATCGGCACCCAGACCAATGCCGACGGACAGTTCACGCTCTGGGCCCGCCCCGGCTCGGCCACCCTCACCGCCGCCGCGGTCGGCTACACCAGCAGCTGGGTGCTGGCCGCCGCACCCGACGATGGCATCGAGCTGTCCCTCATCCCGGAGTCGGTCTTGGCCGGGGTCGTGCTGGATCCCCGACAGCGCCCCGTGCCCAATGCTCGTGTCACCCTGCGCGTCACGGCCCCCGGTGCCGCGCCCTTCACTCGCACCCGGACCGCGTTCTCGGACTCAGAAGGAGGGTTTCGCTTCGAACAGCTCCCGCCCGGTCGCTACAAGCCCAAGGCCATCGCAGACGGCCTCTACGGGCTCGCGCCGCAGAGCGTGAGGCTGGGCGTCGGTGACACGTCGGAGCTGGTGCGGCTGCAGCTGGCCGCTGCCGCCCAGGTGACCGGCTTGGTCGCAGTGGATGACGACGCGACGCATGGTTGCCCCCGCGCGAACGTGGGACTGCGAGGACCGGTGAAGATGGCGGCCAACGCCGACGACGAGGGTCGCGTGCACTGGCCTGCCGTGCCCCACGGTGAGTACGAGGTCCGCGTCCAGTGCCCGGGTCACTTCGGCCCCCGCAACCTCGCCCCCGTGACGATCGCCGCCGACCGCGATGATCTGCGGTGGTCGGTCCAGCCCGGCCGCGCGCTTCGAGGCTCCGTCCGAAGCTCCACGGGCGACCCCATTGCGCACGCCATCGTCACTGCGTCCACCGATCGTCTCGGCGTGGCCGCGCCCAGCCCCTACCTCGAAGGCCACACCAACACCAACGGGCTGTTCACCCTGGCGGGCCTCGCCCCCGACCTGTACCAGGTCAACGTATACGCCGAGGGCTACGCGATCATGGAGCCCTTCGAACTCGAGGTCACCGAAGACACCGACCCCGAGACCCTCGATGTCGAGCTGAGGCAGGGGGCGGTGGTCGAGGGCGTCGTGGTCGACGACGAAGCCAACCCCGTCCCGGGCGTCCTCGTCCGCCTGGGAGAGGACCGAGGCATCATCGCCCACCACGCCAAAGCCGAGGACGACCCCGGCCGCGGGGTGATCTTCATGCACCGGTTCGGCCGCTCCATCAGCACCGATGCCCACGGCCGGTTCCGCATGGCTGGCGTTCACACCGGGAAGTGGATGGTGTTCGCCCACACGCTTCAGCTCACCATTCTCGATGAGCCCGAAGGGACGGAGCCCCTGGTGCTCACGGTCGAGGACGGCCAGAGGGTGGAAGTCGAGCTTCGGATCGCCGGCCGCGGTGAGACGATGCGCGGCCGCGTGCTCGATTCCGAGGGAGCGGCGGTCGCCGATGCGTTCGTGGTCGTCGAGCCCGGCACCGGCAGCACTCACCGGAGGGTGGCCCCGCCGCAGCTCACCGATGCCGACGGGTGGTTCTCCGTGCAGGGCGTCCCGGCCGGGCAGCATCGGGTGCGTGCGACCGTGCAGGGCGGCGGCGAGGCCACGGCCGAAGGCGTCAGCCCCGAGGAGACCGTCATCCTTCGTCTGACGGACACGGCCCAGCTCGAGGGGACCATCGAGGGCTCCGCCCCGCCCGCGTTCGAGGTGCGCGTGGAGGACCCCCACAGCGGGTTCCGCCGCCACGAGAAATTTGCTGGAGGCCGAACCTTCGTCCTCGCGGACCTGCCCCCCGGAGCCTACGACGTCACCGTGTCCTCCGATCAGGGCCACACCCGCGTCGATGGGGTCCCTCTCGCGTCGGGCCAGACACGCGCAGTCTCCATCGCGCTCCAGACCCGGGCTCCGTTGTCGGGCACGGTCGTCGATCTCCAGACGGCCGAGCCACTGGCGGGCTTCGTGGTGACCGCAGGCGCGCTCGGAGGGCCGATGCGTGCGCAGGGCGAGCACAACGTCACCGATGCCCAGGGATGGTTCGAGCTGCCCAACGTGCCGCTGGGCGAGGTCGGGCTGCACATCTACGCCCAGGACGGTCGCACCGATCATCCGCCCGCATGGATCACCCTACGCCGCACCGACCCCGACCCATTGCCCGCTCCGATCACCTTGGCGGCCAGCACGGTATCCGACGCGGAAATCGGAACGCTGGGGTTCGAGCTCGCGACCGCACCACCGGGAGCCCCCCGCGCCGATCATCGATTCACGGTGGGGTCGGTTGATCCCCGAGGTCCAGCCCAAGCGGCGGGCATCGAGGTCGGCGACGAGATCGTCGCGGTCGACGGCCACGATGTCACGGGGGATACCCGGCACCTGTACGGCCCGCTCACCCGGGTCGAGGCCGGCCGCTCGCTGACCCTGCGGCTCCGTGACGGCGAAGAGCACGAGTTGGTGGCCGCGTCTCAACCGGGGTGACACTTCCCCCATCCAAAGGCAGGACACCTCGACGGCGAGCTGTTTCCCGACGGGCAATCCATGACGGCCCGCTGTGGCATCGTGACCCGTTCTCATTGGGGACACGGCGCTCGTGCAATCGATGGTGTAACTTCGATTGCGATCGCCGACGGTTTTCGGGCGTGGTGCTTGCTCCACGACGATGGCCGCAACGACGGGCGTCGGGCTGCGTAAAACCCCGAGGCCGCCACGCGGCGATCGTTCGTTCCGCCCCCGGATCGCCCCTCCTCCGATGCACACGACCTCAGGACCGCTGCCTACGTCCGCCCCCGACCCCAGCCCCCTGGACGAGGTGGCATTCCCCGACAACGGTACCCGACGCGACCGGTTCGGTGCCTACGATCTCATCGCATTGCTCGGCCAGGAGCCGATGGCCAACGTGTATCTCGCGTCCGCGCGCAGGGGGCTGGCGACCCAAGGCCGACTGGTGCTGCTGAAGGTGCTGCGCGAGCCGTTCCGGTCCGACCCCGCGTGTGTCGACAGATTTACCCGCGAGGCGCGACTCGCCCTCGATCTGGTGCACCCCAACATCGGCGAGACCTACGACCTGTCTCGCATCGATGGCATCCCCTACTTGGTGGCGGAGTACCTCGACGGGGTCTCCCTCCGAACCCTGCTCGATCGCCTCCCGTTTGCCTCGCTTCGAGACCGGCTGCCGCTGTTGGGCGTGCTGTGTATGGCGCTGAGCGGGCTGCACCACATCCACCGCATGGGGACCGACGAGGGTGAGGGTCGCGGCCTCGTCCACGGCGATTTCCGCCCCAGCAACATCCTCATCACCTTCGACGGGGAGGTCAAACTCCTCGACGTCGGCTCGACCAGCCAGGCAGGACCGAGCACCGAGGCGGCCGCGAGCCAGATCCGGCAAGGGGTCGTTCGGTACATCGCCCCGGAGGCCGTCGACACGGATGCATTCGTCGATGCGCGTGCCGACATCTTTGCCGCGGGTCTCATCGCGTGGGAAATCGCCACGGGTCAGCCGGTGTGGGGCCACTGTGACCAGCTGGATATCGTGCTGCGCCTGGTGTCCGGGGACGTCCCCAATGTCGATGAACAATCCTCCGAGCTTCCCGACGAGTTGTTCGCGATCTGTCGACAGGCCATGAGCCCACGTGCCCGGGGACGCCAAGCGACCGCGCTCGAGTTCAACCGACAGCTCAAGAATTTTCTGGTCGGGCAGGACTTCCGTATCGACACCGAGCGACTCGGCAAGATGCTCCGCGAGCTGTTCGGCTCGGGGCCGGCCGTGCAAGACGACGTTGTCGGCGGTGAATAGAACCCACTCGTTGTTCGACCGCCGCGAAGATCCAGTGGCACGACGACGCGGGAACGGTGTCCTCGCCCCCCTCCACCACATGGCCTACCAATGTTGCGGGCGGGGCATACAAGTGCGCGGATTCGTGCACCAATGACGTGATAGCGTCCTTTCGTCGTTGTGGGGCCGACCACGCGACCAACAGAGGAAGGATGTCGATGATGCGCAGCAACGCAGTATTGGTGGCCGTGGCTCTCGTGGTCGCGAGCTTGGGAGCGTGTACGGTGGAAGAGGATCTCGATGACCTCGACCGACTCGAGATCGAGGACGAGGACCTCGACATCGACGCCCTCAGCGATCGGGATGACGACGACGACTACGAGCGGGAGGCGTTGCACGACGACGCAGACATCGACGCCCTTGGAGTTGTCGATGATCCAATGGAGAGTCCCGGCGATCCATGTACGATCACCGACTCCAATGGCCCGCTGCCGGGGGGCACGATGACCACCATCGGTTGTGAGGAGGGCGAGGTGTGCTTCCCGATCGCCTGTGCCGGATACTCGTGCTTCGGGTTTTGCTCGGCGGGCGGCGGCGGCTTCAAGTAGTCGCGCGGCGACGCACCCACAGCAGCATCAGCAGCGCCCACCCGCCGATATCCGCACCGCGGTGACGTCGGGTGGAGCAACCGCATCCCTGGTCGGCACCGTCGTCGGCGGCCGCACCCGAGGTCGTCGCTGCGGTGCTGCCCGTCCCCATCGGGGTGGTCGCGCCCGTCGTCTCATCGGACGCCGTGGTCGACGTGCCCGCTCCCGTGCTGTCGGCCGAGGGCGGATCGCTCAGGCCGGTCAGCGGTACATCGACCGAGGCCGTCGCGACGACCAGCGGCTCGGGCTCACCGTAGTCGGCGAACAGCTCGCTCACCCGATCCCCCGCGTCGTTGGTCTGGTTGGCCGCGGCCAGAAACTCCACGTACTCGGGGGTGTTGACCACCAACAGCAATCGCGCCTCGATGGTGAGCGTGTCGGGCTCGCCGGGCGTCGCGTCCTCGACCGCTCGCCCGGCGAACGCGTAGCTCACCTCATCGAAGTGCGCCCAGGTCCCGTCGGGCTGCAGCGGGTAGCGGCCTCCGACCGGATCGGTCTCGAGGTCGGGCAACAGGCCCCGCGGAGGAATGCGATGGTCGACCACCCAGTGGTCGTTGTGCAGCAGGTGGAGCTGCTCGCCATCGGCAAAACGCTCGGCGATCGCCTCGTAGCGGCGTAGCTGCGGATCATCGACGAGCCCCACCCCGGGCGCCCACTCCCCCGAGCTCCACAGCCGCTGCCCCTGGTAGCTGGCGGTCAGCTCCAGCCACATGACGCGCCCTTCGGAGTAGCCGGTCGGCAACTTGTGGCCTGACTCGTTGGTCACCGTCACCAGCAGGTCTTGCAGCCCGGCCGCGACGTCGACCATGGCCGGTGCCTCGATCTGGACCGTCGCCGCTTCCGTCAGGAACTGGTCGACTCGCTCCATCGAGTCGTCGAAGTGAAAGTCGGGGATGGTCTGCGTACCCGCCGATCCGTACAGCTGCTGCAAGATCCCCATCATGTGACGACCCGAGCCCACCAGATCGTGGCGCCGCCCCTGGGGATGGGTGTCGCCGTTGAGGGCATGCATCTCACACCCGGCGACGTCCTCCACCGCCGGCATGTGGCAACTTTGGCAGCTTCGAAAGTCGTCACCCGGCTGGGCGTACACGCTGCCGAGCCACTCGGAATAGGTGCGCTGCTCATTGAAGCCCACACCCAGTCCGACGCCGTCGTCCCCCACCCGCTCGCGGCCCGTCGTCACGTCGTGACAGGTCCCGCACATCCGGCTGCTGGCCAGGTGGTCCGCATCATCGGTCCACGGGTGCGGAGGCGAAGGCTCTCCGGGCGCATACGTCCATGGCCCGCGCCGCGGCACCAAGCCGTCGACCGCCACGTCGTCGATCACGTAGCGCGCATTGCCGGCTGCCGTCACCCCGTCGTCCACCATGCGGTGGCACAGATCGCACGAGACCCCACCAAAGTCGTCGGGCTGCAGCTCGTCGATGGCGATCGCCCCTCCCCGTCCCTCCAAGAAGGCCCGGGGCGCATGGCAACGCACACAGTCGACCGTCTCGGTCGGCTCGTCTTGCGCGGCGATGGCCACCCCCGCCCAGAACACGGGGTCTCGGGCAGAGTTGGCCATCATCGAGCCTTGCCACAGCATCGGGCTGCGGTTGGGCTCGTCGAGCCGCTTCACATCATTGGGAAACCGATGACACGCCGAGCAGTTGTGCCACGGCGTGATCGGGTTTTGCAGCGCGAGAGGCTCGGCCGGAACCGCACGCGCGACCCCGGGGCAGGCCAGAGCGCCGCCCGCAACGAGCCCCGCGGCGATGGCACGGCGGGCCGACATCAGCCCGCGTTGTCGAAGAAGAAGATGATGTCGTCCAGCTCGTCGATCGCGGTGATGTCGACGTCTCCGTCACCATCGCGGTCGTGGATGATCGCGCAGCTTCCGGCCGAGGTCGCCGGGAGGGTCCGCGCGTTGCCAAACCCTCCAGCCCCGTCGTTCTCGTACAGCGTGAAGTCTGCTCCGCTGAAGTTGCTGGTGATGGCATCGAGATCGCCATCACCGTCGACATCGCCCAGATCGATCGCCAGCGGAGACGAGCCGACGCCGTAGCTGTCGGCGGGCATCAACCCCCCCGCGCCATCGGTACGCACCACCGTCATGGTGTTGCCCGCGAAGTCGGCCCCGACCGCGTCGACATTGCCGTCGCCGTCGATGTCACCCGTCGCCAGCATCCACGCCCCGCCCACATCGAGGGTATCGGCCAGGCTGAGGCTGCCCTCACCATCGGACAGATACAGGAACAGCTGGTTGCTCTGCAGCGCGCCGATGAACACGTCCATCAGCCCGTCGCCGTTGGCGTCACCGGTCGCGCAGGCGGTCTCGCCCACCCCTCCAGGATTGATCGTCTCGGTGATCGTGAACACCCCGGTCCCGTCGTTGTGAAGCACCGAGATGTCGCCGTCACCACTGGCCCCGGTCCGGCTGGCGCTCACCATGTCGGCATCGCCATCGCCGTCGAGATCGAGGACACACACGCCACGTACGCTCTGCCCCACCGCGTAGTTGTCGTGGTGCATCACGGTGCCATCGCCAGCCCCCATGAACACACTGAGGTTGGGGCCCCCTGCGCTGCCGATCGCGAAGTCGGTGTGGCCGTCCATGTCGAAATCGGCCCCCTCGTTGGTGCTGGGTACCGAGCCGCCCGGGATCGGGTAGACCTGGAAGTCGGGGAAGCCCCCGGCGCCGTCGTTGAGAAAGATCCGCGCGTCGTCGGCCTGCTCGTTGGGGATCATCAGATCGGAGTCGCCGTCGTGATCCAGATCCCCCGCGTAGGCACCATACGACTGGATCCACCCCTCGCCCGGCAGTCGCGTGCTGCGTTGGCCCACCAAGGTGACGTCGAGCGTGCCCGGATCCCCGGCCGCCCAAAACCCCCATTGGTAGCCGAGCGCGAGCGGCTGGCCGCTGGCACTGGCCAAGTTGCGCGACAGCGTGACCGTCACCCACTCGCCCGCAAACAGCGGCGCGTCCGGGGTGAAGCGGATCGTCTGCCCGTCGTCCTCCACCGCCAACGTCCCCGTGCGAACACCACTCCACCGCCCGAAGACCGCGAACGTCGCGGGCGAGACGGTGGCTGGATCGACGAAGCCCTCGAACGTGACCACGATGTCACCATCGCGGGCCGCCGCGACCACTTGCGAGTTCGGCGTCACGGTGTCGACCGCGATCGGTCCCTCGGGGGCACTGGTGGTCCCGTCGTCGGCGGTGGTGTCCTTGCCCGAGGGGTCTTCGGTGGGGTCTCCGGAGCCGGTCGGGTCCCCACTCGCGTCGCCCGTGCTGGACCCGCCGCTGGTGGTCATCGCCGGGTCCGTGGTCTGTTCGCCGCCATCATCGGGACAGCCCGACAGACCGAGCGCGACAAACAACATCCAAGTGGTCTTCGTAGAGCGAACGATCATGCGATGCACCGAAGGTAGTGGGTGCAGCGACGCATTCGCAAGCTGCGCGTCCGCGCTCATTGTGCCCAGGAATGCCGGCGACGACGCCGAGGGTTCGGTGTTCGACGTTCTCGTGACCGGGCTCAACCCCGCGTCAGCGTGAGCACGAAGTCGGCGCCCGGACCGGCCTCGACCAGGCCCAGGTCGCCGCCCATCTGCCGCGCCAACCGTCGCGACAACGCCAGACCAAGCCCCACCCCAGGCTGCGTCCCGGTGGCGTGGGCGCTTCCCTTCGCAAATGCCTCGAAGATTCGGCGGACCTCCGTCGCGGGGACACCCGGGCCCTGATCGCGCACGTGGAGCTCGACCGCCGTGTGCGTCACTTGGGCGCACAACACCACCTCGGCTCCGGGCCCGTTTCCCCCGTACTTGGTGGCGTTGTCGATGAGATTGAACAGGATCTGCTCGACCGCCGCCTCGTCGACCAGCGCCAGTGCATCGGTGGCCGTGGTCAGATCGATCTCGAGCGCCACCCCGCCCGCCACGCACCGCTGCTGCAATCGCTCCCGGACACCTTCGATGAGCCGTCCCACGGAGACCACCGCGGTCTCCACCTTGCGGTGCCGCGACTCGATGCGGGCAAACGCCAGCACGTTCTCCACCAGGTGCCCCAGGCGCTCGGCCTCGCGCCGAAGCGTGGCCAGGTACCGCATCCGCTTGTCGGGCACCATGTCGGCCTCGAGCATCTCCGTATACATGCGGAAGGTCGTCAGCGGCGTGCGAAGCTCATGGGTCACCGTGGACACGAAGGCCGCCCGCCGCTCCGACAGGCCCAACGCGGCGTACAGCAGCCCCGCGACCGCAGCACTGGCCAGCAGCACGAACACCCACCCCACCGTCAGTGACACCCGCAGTGGACTCCACGGCGCGGGGTCGCGCGGGGGATCGCCGGCCACCAGGCGGATCGGCAGCGTGGCCAGGTGTCGGTCGGCCCCGAGCTCTACGTCGGCCGCGGCCGAGACGAGCTCGGCGTCGGGCAGTAGATCGACGATGCGTTCGCGAAGGTCGGCCTGCAGCGCCGCCCAGTCTAGCCAAGAGCCCTCCAGCCCCTCGCCGTTGGGCCGCGACCGCACCAGCACCAGCTCGCTCCCCAGCCACAGCGGCACGACCGGTACACCGGAGATCCCGCGGGGCCGAGCCCGCCCCAGGCCGGACTTGGTGTCGTAGTTGAACGCGCTCTCGTACGCCGAGATGGTGTCCTTGACCACCGTCGCCCGCTGGCTCCACTCCAGCGAGTTGCGATAGCTCTGCGAGGGACGATCCTCTCCGTCATCCGGCGGGGTGCCTGCGTCCTCGGAGGTGGCAGGTGTACGGGACAGCGTCTCGTCTGCGGAGGCAGTGAGGTCGAGCCCGCGCCGGTCGATGTCACCGAGCGCACGGCCCAGGTCATCGGAGGAGACGTCCGACGAGTCGGCCCACAGCGTCAGCCCCCCCGAGGAATCGCGCGCAAACCGAGCCCGCACCCCGCGGGGCAGACCCGAGCCGTCGGGAGGCAGCCCCGCCAGCGCGCTCTCTTGGGCGAGCAGAGGCATGAGCGCGGAGTCCATCCGCCACAGCGCCAGCCGCACGCGCTCCTCTCGTTCCACTTGGATCCGACCGCGCTCGAACTCGTCCTCGAGATGCAGCAGCTGCCCGGTCACCCAGGCCATGACCCCGAGCACCACCATCAGCGAGGTGACGAACAGCAGCCAGGTGAACCGAGGTCTCATTGTGGTTGGGACGCCGAGTCCTCGAGGGGACGGACATCGGCCCCCAGCATGTAGCCCTTGCCGCGCACGGTGACGATGCTCCCCGGATCGCGCAGCTTGTCGCGTAGGCGGGCCACATGCATGTCGATGGTGCGGGTCTGAAAGCGGGCGGGGTTGAGATGCCAGACGTGCTGGAGGATCTCGTCGCGGCTGACGGCTCGCTCGCCGTGCTCGACCAGGTAGGCCAAAAGAGAGCTCTCGCGCTCCGATAGCTCGCGGCGCTCGCCGTCGTCGAAGCAGACCTCGCGGCGTGCGAGATCGACCCGGCCCTGGGCGACGCGCAGCCCGGACGCTCTGGGCCCCGTCACGGCCGAGCGCACCCGGATACGGCGGAGTACCGCGTCGACCCGCGCGAGCAGTTCCTTGAGGCTGAACGGCTTGACCACGTAGTCGTCGGCACCCACCCTCAGCCCACGCACGCGATCGGTCTCGCGACCACGAGCGGTGAGGATGATGACCGGAAGCTCGGGCCGACTGCGTCGAATCTGCTGGAGCACGTCGATGCCGTCCCCGCCGGGCAGCATCAGATCGAGCAGCACGAGATGGCAGCCCCCCTGTTGCGCCAGACGCTGCCCCTCGGGGGCCGTCGCGGCCTGTCGCACGGTGTAGCCCTGGGCCTGCAGGGCGTCGACCAGCCCCTCCCGGATGGCCGCGTCGTCCTCGACCACGAGGACCACGATTTCGGACGCCGCGTCGCTCATGCCTGGGGCAGCATAAACCCGGCGCGGACCAGCTGCTCACGCAGCGAGCCCGCAATCGCATTGTGGAGCCCAAGACGGGGTCCGGCGGCATCCGGAGCGTGCAACGCCAGCCAGGCCTCGCGCGACCGGCCCAGTGCAAGCAGGCGGTCCTGGATGCGGGTGCGGGCCTGGGCACGGGCGTCGACCAAGGCCACCAGCGCGCTCGGCTCGAGCTGCCGCAGGGATGGAGGCAGCGTCGCGCGGTCGACCTCGTGCACCGCGACGTGACCGGTATTCATGGCGTCGACCAGGTCCCAGACATGGTTGCGGAACAGGGCCGTCGCCTTGGCCAGCACGCGCTCGATCTGCGCCCCACGACCCGACTCGCGCGCGTTGTCGTTTTGGCGATGGAGGTTGTCGAGACCGGCGCGCCCGTGGAGACCATACGGTACGTAGGTCTCGTCGAGTCGCTGCCCCAAGCGTGCGATCTCGTCGTCTTGGGGTGCGGGTACGTAGATCATCACGTGGTTGGCATCGATGCCGAGGTAGCGACCGCCCGACCGCTGGGCGCCCGCCTTCCACCCGTGCGCGATGCCTTGCTGGGCGCCGCCGCAGTACACCGTGTTGACCGCGATGCCGCGGTCACGGGCACGATCGATGGCAGCGGCGGGATCGACCGGCCCCTGACCAAAGTCCTCGTTGCCCGCGACGTACACCACCTTGACCACCCCGGGGCCCTCGCGCCACTTCAGGTCGTAGACCGAGCGCAGCAGCACCTCGCCCGGATGCTCGGCACGGCCGCCCGTCTCCAGGCCGAACAGCGCCTCCGAGACGACATCGAGCTGGTCGGTGAACGGCTGCACCAGACGAATGTGGCCCTGCTCGGCAGGTACGGTGCCGCTTCCATAGTGGTAGATCGCCAGCTCGAGACGGGGAGTCACACCTCGGCGGTCAGCACCATCGGGCGCCCACGACACGCCATCGAGGCCATTGACCACGCGCCACAGCTCGCGGCGCGCCTAGTCCAGGAGTCCATGCATGCTCCCGCTGGTATCGAGCAGCAGCGCCACCTGGATGACGGGGCCCTCGGTCGCGTCGTCCAGGGCGTCGCCCTCGGCCACCGGGGTCTGCGGCACCACCTGTGCAAAGCCGCCCGCGTCGACATCGAAACGACCGCCCGCAAGCTGACGCTGGACGACGGTGGCAGTGCTTCCCAGCGCCGCGCCGATCACCATCGCCAGTCCAACGCGGAGCCCGGAACGATACCGATCCACGAAGCGACGTCGTCTTGTTCGCCCGTGACCGGAGCGGAGCGGCCACCCGCACACTGCGGGTTCGATGCGCCCTTCGAATGGACGCACCGCCCGAGGCTCCGAGTCACCGCGGTCCATGGAGATAGCCTAGGGTCGTAGACCGCTCAGTGGTGTAACGGGGGTGTATCCGCGCCGGCTTCGATCATCCATGTGTTCGACTTCGACTCAATTACCGCCGCTAGACCCACCTCGTACCTCGAACTGCTCATCCCCGCGCACCGGGTTGCTCTATGCTCATCCCTACGGGTGAGGCGGCGCCGTTGCCAATGGGGGCACGGTCGCATTGGATTGCTGTGCCGCATCCGATCTGAAAACGGAGCAAACGAAATGATGCGTACTCTCGAGACGATGGTCCTTGGAATCGGCGTGCCCCTGGGGCTGGTGATCGCTGGCGTGGGTGTGAGCCCGACCGGCGCCGCGGAGCCCACGATCGTCACCACCACTGACGCCACCACGACCCCGCCCAAGCCCTTCCCCCCGATTCCGCCGTTGGCATGCCTGACGGTGCTGTGCCCGACTGGCACCGAGTGCATCGTGAAGGCCAACGGGGTCCCCGCCTGCGTGCCGACGGGCGGTCCCTGGTAGGACGCGGCTGGGCCGAGGGACGCGATCGCCTCCCCGCGGTCGCGTCCTTCACCACCACCACCACCGCCCCCGCGTCCTGTATGCGGGGGGTCACCCGGGTCGCCCGGGGCCCCAACGCGGCCAACGCCTGGGCACCCACCAGCCCCCCAGGCATCCCCGATAGCCCGTCCCCCGCGATGTCGAACATCATCGGTCGGCGCGGAGCCCCGCCCGCTGCGGGCCGACAACAGGGTTGGCAGGCACTGCAATTGGTCCGTGGGCCCATGACGTCGACGGACCTCGCGACGTTGGTTGGAGGAGTCCGCGTCGCGCTAGACGTCGGTCGTCCAAACTGCAACGCTTCGACTCGATGCAAGAGCTGGCCTCCCTAGCATGGAACCCCTTCGTCGCCTGGCTGGTGCTCGGGGTCGGCGCGGTGCTGCTGCTGGCCACCCTCGGAATGCCGTTGCGGGGTCTGCCCCGGGCCGTGGGGGCGCTGCGCCAGCGTGCCGTCACCGCCGCAGGCGCCCACCCGCTGTGGCTCGCGCTCGCCGCCGCGACCGGCATGGGCGGCATCACCGGTGGCGTCTTGGCCGTGCGCTGGGGCGGACCCGGAGCGTTGGTGTGGATGTGGATCGCCACCGTGCTGGGAATGGCCATCGCGTTCGCCGAGGGCAGCCTCGCCGCCCGGGCGCCCAGCGACGATGAGCCGGCCTCCGTCCATCTGACGCAGGTGCCCAAGCTCGGGGGTCTGCTCGCCCCGATGTACGCGATTGCCGTGGTGGTGATGGCGCTGGTGGTCGGTGCGGCGTTCCAGGCCCACGAAGCGAGCGCAGTCCTCGAGTCGACCCTGGGCGTGCCACCGCAGTACGCCGCCATCGGGCTCGCCGTCGCCGCCGCGCCGTTCGTGCTGCTCCCCAAGCTGCGCACCTCGTTGTTCCTGCTCGTCCCGGTCGCGGTGGTGCTCTACGCCGTTGCGGTCATCGGCTCGCTCGGCGAATCCACGGCCCCCCTTGGGCTGCTGCTGGGTGACGCGTTCAATCAAGCCTTTGGCGTCGCACCGGTCGCCGCGGGAGCGGCCGGCGGCGGCGTGAGCCTGGCCATCGCCCACGGCGTGCTGCGAGCCACGATGGCGGGCGAAGGCGGCCTCGGGAGCGCAGCCCTGCTCGACATGCGCAGCCGGTCGCGAGCCTCCGCGGGCGCGATCGCGATGCTCGTGCCACTGCTGGCCTCGGGCGTCGTCGGCACCCTGAGCGCGTTGCTCGTGATGGGAGGGCCTTCGCAGGGCGAGCCCATCGCAGACCCCCAGCTCGTGGCGCTCGAGCGCAACGTCGGCGCGGGCCTGCGGCCCAGCCAGCAAGTGGGCCAGACGGTCGTCCTCCCCGAGGACACCACCATGGAGGCCGACCAGCACTACGCGATGCGGCTGCGCTCCAACCCCCGTGGGCACGCGATGGCCAAGCTGGTCACGCCCGAGCAGCAGCGAGCCGGCCTGCCCCCCGACGCGCCGGTCGAC
>JAHZJA010000341.1 GCA_022601155.1 Deltaproteobacteria bacterium
ATCTGGAGCTGGCGGATGTTGAAGGGCCACGCCCGCATCAGCATGCGGCGAAAGGCGTTGGACGTGATCCGAACCGGGCGCCCCTCGCGTTGGAGGTCGCGGATGACCGCGCGGGTGAGCAGGCCCAGGTCCTCGCGGCGGGCTCGCAGGGGGGGGAGCTCGCCCACGAAGCCAGCCAGGCGGGAGTACAGGTCGGCTCTGAATCGGCCCGACTCCACCATCCGCGACAGGTCATGCAGGGTCGCGCAGACCAGCCGTACATCGAAGCTGCGGGTGTCTTGCTCTCCGACGCGCGCGGCTCGGCCCTCGGTCAATGCCGAGAGCAACTTGCCCTGCACCGTGGGAGACAGCTCGCCCAGCTCATCGAGCATCAGCGTGCCGTTGTTGGCCTGCTCGAACAGCCCGGGAGTACTCGCCCCTCCGAAGAGCACCTCCTCGACGCGATGGTCGGACAGTGCACCGAGGTTGGCGACGACGAATGGGCCCTGCCGACCGCTGACTTGATGGATGGCGCCCGCGAGGTACTGCTTGCCGGTGCCAGTCTCGCCGCGCAGGACGATGGGGATCGATGACTGCGCGAGCCGATGCAGCGTGCGGTGAATGTGGTGGAGGTGAGGACTGCAGGTGCCCGTGGGGTCGAGCTCCGAGAGCTTGTGGGATCGGAGCTTGCGCAGCCGAACCTCGCGCACGGTCCAGAACGAACGTCCCACCTCGAACACGTCGGCGGGTCGCAGGTGGACCTCGTCGGTGAGCCGCTCTCCGTTGAGCAGGGTCCCATTGCGGCTGCCCATGTCGCGGAGCGAGAACGCCAAGCCCATGCCCAAGTCGCCCACCGTCAGCTCGGCGTGGCGACCGCTGACCCAGCCAAAGGGGATGCCGATCCGCAGCTGGTCGCCGTTCTCGGCGACCGAGATTCCCTCGGAGGACTCGTCGCGCCCAAACGTGATCGTGTGCGTGCCTTCGAGCGGCAGCACGCGGCCCGCCGAAGCGAACTTGTCCTCGGGCGAGCCAATGCACACCAGCCAAGCCCATCGCCCTCCCGCAGGTTCATCGGGCGTCTCGTCTTCAACGAGCGTGTCGGTCAGCGAGTTGTCGTCGATCATCGGCGGCACACGAATACGGGAGGTGGGGGGCAGGTCATCCGGGCACGGACCAGAACCCGGGCGTACGACGATGAGCCGCACCCCAGCATGCTAATGAGCGCGTGGTCGGCCGGTCAACGCCAGCGGTGGATTGGAAGCCAGGGCCCGGTGGCGTGCCTGACACGGGGTTGTTGTTCCGCGTCCGTCGACTGGCCCAGGTTTGGCGCGAAGCGCCCATGGATCGAGCCCTCCGCGGTCGCGGCTGCGACGATGAAGGATGGCCTCACAGGACGTAGGTC
The DNA here is from genome assembly GCA_022601155.1 of Deltaproteobacteria bacterium. GTDB lineage: Bacteria > Myxococcota_A > Polyangia > Nannocystales > Nannocystaceae > Paraliomyxa. The sequence continues at coordinate 1,382 of JAHZJA010000341.1, forward strand.
CGTGACCGATACGGACTCGACCACGTGAGGCCGACGCTCGCGCCGAAAGGGTCGGGGCGATGGGGCTCCGATGCGCGGCGGGGTGGTACGTCAGCCAAGTCGCGGCCAAGCCCACGCGTTCGAAGGGTTCAGCGCAGACCGGAGGCCGCAGCCATGCGGACGCCACACGCCGAAAACGACCCGGCGGGGCCGAGGCGTTCGAGGGGCAGGGCGCCCCCCCGAGGGCTCAGGGCTCGACGCAGTCGTCGTCGATTTGGTTGTTGCAGTTGTCGTCGAGACCGTTGCAGATCTCGGGACCCGGCTGCACGTTTTGGATGCAGCGGACCTTGCCCGTGACGCAGGTGTTGGTGCCCGCGCCGCAGACCCCAGCCTTGCCCGTGCTGCAATCGCGTGCGTCGGCGGGGACGCTGTCTTCGTCGATCTCGCCGTCGCAATCGTTGTCGATGGTGTCGCACGTCTCGGGCTGCGGCTTGACGATCGGGGCATCGCACTGCGAGCCCTTGCCGTCCTCGGCGCAGTGCCACTTGCCCTGCGTACGGCAAGCGCCCTTGGCGTTGGCGAACTCGCACAGCGCACCGTCGCGCTCGAAGCCGTTGTCGACGATGCCATCGCAGTCGTCGTCGAGGTTGTTGCAAAGCTCGCCCGACGGAGCGACCTCACCACGGCACTCGCCCAGGGATCCATCGTCGTTGCACGTGCGACGGCCGGCCCGACACGCCCCCCGACCCAGGGTTCCCTTGGCGCCGGTGTAGCAGTCTTCCTCGATGCCCGGCCGGCACTGGGTCCCGGCGTTGGACTCGCCCCTACGCCGCTTCTCCAGCATCTGGTCGGAGGTGGCGCACCCCAGCCCGACGCCGACGCCGAGCGCGAGGCCGAGCCCCAAGCCCCACGGCAGCATGCCCTCCGAAAGCCGGTGGCTGCCGGTTTGGGGGGCGATGCGGGCGTGGTCCAGCATGCGCGATGGATCGCGATTGGCTGCCATGGCCAGAGCATACACCCCTTGCTATGGTCGCCGCACCCGGTGTCGCTGCTCGGCAAGGTCTACCTGGGCGTCAGCCTGGCGTTGTTCTTCATCGGGGTGGTGTGGGCTTCCAACACCCTGCAGTCGAACGCTGCGTGGGTCGAGATCGTCCTCGCTGTCCCGCGTCTCGATCTGATCGAGCCGCTGCCGCGGGTGAGGTACGAGGTCAATCTCGCGGTGCTCTTGGGAGGCTGGGTGGTGGCCGTTGGTTTGGTCGCCGTCACGGCGATCCGGGCACCGTTCCGGATCCGGGGTGCCGCCTTGGTCCAGCGGCGGGTGCGGGAGCTGGAGCGTGAAGTTCTCGAGCTTCGAACGCTGCCGCTGCGCCAGCAAGAAGAGGACGAGATCCTCGAGGCCGAGGCCCATATCGAGGCGGGCACCAAGAAGGTGATGACCGAGAAACTCCATCGCGAACAGGTGGCCGCACGCCGCGAGGATGATCGCGAGCGGGGGCTGCCCCTGGGTCGTCCGGGGGGTCCGCGGCCGTGACGATCTTGCTCTTGGCGCTGCTGTGTCTCGCCGCTGGTTTCGCGGGAGGATGGTGGTACGTCGCGCCGCGTCGGCAGGTGACCGAGGCCCTCGCTCGCCGCAGCCGCGTGCTCTACGAGCTGGCCGAGGGTGATGTCGACAATGTCGCACACGAACTAGAGCGCGTGGCGGAGGTCGAGCCCGGGGATTCGACGGTGTTTCTGGCCCTGGCCGCGCTCGATCGTCGTCGAGGACGGATCGAGCGTGCGAAGGCGATTCACCGCACGGTGCTGGCCTCGGCGACGTTGCCGTCGGAGCAGCGCGTCGCGGCGCTGGTGGGACTGGGCCGCGACCTGCTGTCCCAAGGCAACGAGCGCGCGGCGGTCGGAGCCTTGGTGCGCGCGATCAGCTTGGCCCCGCGCTCGGTGGCGACGCTCGAGTCGTTGGCGCGAGCGCTGGAGCAGGCCGGCGCGTGGGAGCGTGCCGCCGCGGCCTGGGAGCGGCACGAAAAACTCGTGGAGGGTCGGCGCCGACGGGAGTCGAAGATCGGGCGCGGTCACGCGCTCGCCGGGCAGGCCGACGTGGCGATGGCGGAAGGGGACGACCGCAAGGCTCGCAAGCTCGTCGAGCGTGCGGCCGAGCTGGCCCCCGACAGCAGTCATGTATGGACGGCCAAGGCGCGGGTCGAGTCGGCGGCTGGAGATCCCGAGCAGGCGATGGAAGCCTGGCAGCGCTCCTGGGAGCTGTTGCCGGCTGCCGCTCATGTGGTGGTGCCCGAGGCGTGGCACTGGGCTTCCGAAGAGGGGCTGGTTGCCGACCTGGTCGAGCGCATGCTCGCGTCGCTGCGCACGGCCAAGGCTCCTCCGCTGGTGGTGGCGATCGCTCCCTTGGTGGCGCGCCAGCACCCCGAGCAGGCCGCCGCCGCGCTCGAGCGGGTTGCGGAGCGCAGCACCGCGGCTCGGCTGCAGCTGGTCCGGCTGCGCTTGCTTCGAGGTCAGCGTGACGCGGCACGCGAGGCGGCGATGGGCGAGCCGGCCGCGCCGCGGCTCACGTGCCGACGCTGTGGTCGCAAGATGGAGCGGTTCCGGTTTCGGTGCACGGCGTGCGGGGGCTGGGACAGCGCCTCGGACGAGGGGCGCCGACCGACGCAAGGCACGGCGGCCGCGCGTAGCGGGGTCCGCCTCACGCTGGACGGGGGGGCGTAGCGATGGCCTCGGATGAAAAGCCGGGCAACGCGAGCACCTCACGGACGGGGACCGGGATGCGGCGGCGCCCCGAGACCTTCTTGGGAGTCCTGCGTCGCTTCGGCCGGCTTTGGGGCTTCTTGGCCTTCGCGGTGCTGGTGGTGGTGCTGTTCCGCGGCATCGTCCTGCCCTTCGTGTTCGCGATGCTGATGGCGTACCTGCTCGCGCCCGTCGTCGCGCGCATGCAGCCACGCATCGGCCGGGTCATGGGCGTCGTGGTCCTGTACTTGGGGATCTTGGGGTTCGTCGCCGCCTTCTTCGTGTTGCTGGTTCCGGCCCTGTTTCAAGACGTCGCCCGCTTTCGCGAGGGGTTGCCCGAGGCGGCGGCCAAGCTCAACGAGGAGTGGCTGCCGCAGGCATCGGAGTGGGTGGACGAGACGTTCTCGGGCGTCACCTCGGCACCGGACCCGCCCCCACCACCGACCAAGACCGAGCTCATCGTCACTCCCCAGGCCGATGGTTCGTGGAAGATGGACCTCGAGGGAGTGCGGATGCACGCCGCCCAGCAGCCCGATGGCAGCTGGGTGTTGGGCCCGCCCGCGACCGAGTCGACCGAGCGTAACCTGGGGGATGACCTGCGGGCGCTGCTGGCCAGACGTAGCTCCGAGTGGACCGCGACCATCGGCCCGTTCTTGCGCTCTCTGGTCGCGGGGGTCACCGACTTCCTCACGAGCCTGGTCATCACCTTCATGATCGCGGCGTTCGTGCTGATCGACGTTGCCCGCGTCAATCGCTTCGTTCGCTCGCTGGTCCCCTACGAGTACCGCCTGGATTTCGAGGAGCTGTGGGCCAGCATGGACAAGGGCCTGTCCGGGGTGATCCGCGGCCAGCTGCTCATCTGTCTGGTCAACGGTGCGCTCACCTTCTTGGGCCTGGTGATCTTCGGCATCAAGTACAGCTTCTTGCTCGCCGTGCTGGCGGGCGTGTTCAGCTTGATTCCGATCTTCGGCACCATCATCTCTTCGATTCCCATCGTCGTGATCGCGCTGGTGTCGTCGGGAGAACAGCTGTCCTACGGTCCCTCGATCGGGATTCTGGCGTGGATTGCAGGGATCCACCTGCTCGAGGCCAACGTCCTCAACCCCAAGATCATCGGGGACTCGGCCCACATCCACCCGGTGCTCGTCATCTTTGCGCTGCTGGCCGGCGAGCACATGTTCGGCTTGGTGGGAGCCTTGCTCGCCATCCCGGTCACCAGCCTGGTGCAGGCGGCGTTCTTGCACGCCCGCCGACACTCCAGCGTCTTTGCGCGCGACACCCCACAGGAGCCCTAGTGAGCGATACGCCAGCCAAGCCCCCCGGAGGACCGGGGGCGCTGTTCCTGTTCGACGCCTACAACTTCGTGTTTCGGGCCTACCACGCGCTTCCCATGCTCAACGCGCCCGACGGGACGCCCGTCAACGCCGTGCATGGCTTCGTCCGGATGATCCAGGCGACGCGTCGCGACTACGCACCGCAGATGGTGGCGGCGATCTTCGACGCAGGTGGTGACGGTGGCCGCCGAGCGCTGCTGCCCGACTACAAGGGCAACCGCCCGCCCGCGCCCGAGGATCTGCGTCCGCAGTTTCCATTGGTGCGCAAGGCGGTGGACGCACTGGGGTTGGCGAGGGTCGAGCACCCCGAGTACGAGGCCGACGACTTGATCGCCAGCTACGCCAGGGCGGCCCAAGCCCAGGGTATCCGGGTGGTGATCGTCTCGAGCGACAAGGACTTGATGCAGCTGGTCGACGCAGGCGACGACACGCGCCCGCCGATCTTCTTGTACGACACCATGAAAGGGCGGGTGATAGGTCCCCCCGAGGTGCTGGAGAAGTTCGGGGTCGAGCCCGCCCGACTGGGCGACCTGTTGGCCCTGACCGGCGACAGCTCGGACAATGTGCCGGGCGTGCCGGGCATTGGCCCCAAGACGGCGGCGACCCTGCTCGATCAGTACGACGACCTCGAAGGCGTGCTCGCAGCCGCCCCCCAGATCAAGCAGACCAAGCGTCGCGAGCGGCTCATCGAGCACGCCGATGCGGCTCGCCTGTCGCGCAAGCTGGTCGCCTTGCACGATGCGCTCGAGCTGCCCAAGCCGATCGAGGCAATGAAGGACACCACCCCGAACGACGACGAGCTGGTGGCGTTCTTCGAGCCATTGGGATTCAAATTGGTCCTCCGGGAGCTGGGGTCGGGCGCGGCGGGACCGTCATCGTCGTCCGCGGCGGCCGCTCCCATGACCGGTGTCGTCGAGCTCCAGCCGGTCGCGGGGTACACACCCGCGGGCGCCGAGCACCGTGTCTTGCTCGCCAACGACGACGATGCCTGGGCCGCATACGTCGCTGCGCTTCCCGGCGCCACGAGCATCGCGTTGCGGTTTGCGCTCGAAGGCAGCGACACCCTCGAGGCCGAGATCGTCGGCGTGGCGCTGGCCGCCGAAGGGCTGGAGGGAGCCCTCGCGCAGCCGGTCTACGTTCCCGTGGGTCACCGTCAAGCGGACCTGGTGGAGGGGCGGCCCCGCGATCGCGACCAGGTCCTCGCAGCGCTGCGGCCCGTGCTCGAGGCCGAGTCGCCGCCCAAGGTGGTGCACGAGCACAAGCTGCACGCGCTGGCGCTGCGGCGGGTGGGTATCGGCCTTCGCGGCGTGCGGGTCGACCCGATGCTGGCGTCCTACGTGCTCGACCCGGCCCGCACCTCCCATGGTCTCGATGCCATCGGCAAGGACGTGCTCGGTCACGCCGCTCGGCCCGCGACCACCGTGCTGGGCAAGGGACGCAAGGCGGTGACGCTCTCCGAGCTCGCGATTGCCCCCGCCGGAGCCTGGCTGACCGAGCAGGTCGACCTGGTGCGTGCGTTGGGGACTGCGCTCGGCTCCCAGCTGGACGAGTCTGGGGATGCGCTGCGCAAGCTGTACGACGACATCGAGCTGCCATTGGCGGGGGTGTTGGTTCAGCTCGAGCAACGGGGCATCACGCTCGATCCACAGGCGCTCCATCGACAAGGCGCGGAGCTGGGCGCCAAGATCACCGAGATTCAGACCAAGGTGGAGGCCGAGGCCGGCTACGCCATCAACCTCGACTCGCCGATCCAGCTGCGCAAGTTGTTGTTCGACGAGCGAGGCCTGCCCGCGACGCGCAAGACCAAGACCGGGTACAGCACCGATGCGCGGGTCTTGGAAGAGCTGTCGCTGCTCGACCCCATCGTGGGCGACATCCTCACCTACCGCAGTCTCACCAAGCTCAAGAGCACCTACCTCGACACGTTCCCCCGCCTGATCAACGCGAGGACGGGGCGGCTGCACACCAGCTTCCACCAGGCCGTCGCGGCGACGGGGCGGCTGTCGAGCTCGGACCCCAACCTTCAGAACATCCCCATCCGAACCGCAGAGGGGCGGCGGATCCGGGAGGCGTTCGTGGCCCCGCCCGGCAAGCAGCTGGTGGCGCTGGACTACTCGCAGATCGAGCTGCGGGTGCTGGCCCATATGTCGGGCGATCCCAACCTCCGCTCTGCGTTCATCGATCGGGTCGACGTGCATCGGCGGACCGCGGCCGAGGTGTTCGAGGTGGCCGAGGACGAGGTGACCGGCGAGCAGCGCCGGATCGCCAAGGCGGTCAACTTCGGGGTGATCTACGGACAGACGGCATTCGGCCTCGCCCAGCAGCTGGGGATCCCGCGGGGCAAGGCCGGGAGCTACATCCGCGCCTACTTCGAGAAGATTCCAGGTGTCGATCGGTACATGGGTGAGCTGGTCTCGCAGGCCAAGGCGCGCGGATACGCGGAGACGCTGCTGGGCCGCAAGCGACGGCTGCCAGAGCTCGCGCGCAAGGGACCAGCGCGTCAGCACGGGGAGCGGATGGCTCGCAACACCCCCATTCAGGGCAGCGCCGCCGACATCCTCAAGATCGCGATGATCG
>JAHZJA010000342.1 GCA_022601155.1 Deltaproteobacteria bacterium
ATCCGCCGCGGGTACCCCGGACAAGTGCAGCGCCAGACCATGGTCCAGCTGCATGCCGTCGGCGGCCTGGGTATCGGCCACCACCGCGAGCACCGCCCGTGCCCGCACCCGTGAGACCACCAGCCCGTTGCTGTCGACGAGCGACTCGTGGCTGCGCAGGATCTGCAAGTGCACGTCGCCATTGTCGATGCTGCTCCAGTCCTCGAACCGAGCACTGAGCGCGCCCACCATCGCCGCCAGGCCATCGCGATCGATCGGGGTCTCGCCCTGCAGCGTCACGTGCTCGACCGCGGGGGCGCCCGGGCCGAGGTCGGCAACCGTGGTCTCGGTGCTCAGCTGCTCGAGCGCGACGGCTTTTTGCGAGTAGGCCACCGTGGCCCCCCGGAAGGCGCGGTCGAGCGCCAGCCAGATCTGCTTGCGCAAGAACTCGGGCGAAGGCGCCACGGGGACCTCGAAGCGAGTGATGCCCGCGTCGCTCCCGAAGAAGTTGCTGTCGTCGCGCTGGGGCGACCCCACATGGACCTCGGCCACCCCCGCGGCCTGAGACTGCATCACGTTGGTGATGATCCCGCCGTAGGACCCATCCAAGCTCAGCAGCTCGGCCCGCACCCAGCGGGCCTCGGCCCGGTACGGTGCAGGGGCATCGGGCAGCCGCAATCCCGACAATCCACGGGCCAGCTCCTCGCAGACCGCGTCGAGCTCCTCGCGCCACGCAGCCTCGCCGTACCCACCAAGGGCCGAAGTTTCGGACGGCTCGGCCGCTTCGGGTGCCGCCGGTTCCCCGGTGGCGGGCCCGGGCATCATGCTGCCCACCAGGGCCAGGGCCACAGCCACGGTCGTGTGACGGATGTTCATGGTGCGACCTCCGAAGGTGCGACCGCGGGCGCGGCGAGCAACGGTGGCCGGTCGCGATCGTGCGCCGCACGTTCGATCTCGATGCTCTCGAGCAGCAGCGATGGGCTGACCGCGCTGACGGGCACCCACCCCGACTCCGCGCCACACATTCCGTTGAAGATGCCCGGTTGGTCGTCGGTGGCGACGATGGTGTCGAAGGCCGACAGCGGCGTCCCCACGATCTCCACCCCCCGCACCAGCTCGTCCGGTCGCCCCTTGTCGGGATAGACCCGGTAGACCATCAGCGGCGTCACCCGAAACGCCTGGGGACCGCTGCGATCGGTGATGGTGTAGCCGCCATCGATGTCGGAGAACCACAGACCATAGGGTCGCCCCTGGCGCTTGATCTCCGAGACCAGCTGCTGCCGAAGCTCGCGGCGTGTCACCGTCTTGCGCGACGTGACGACCAGGTTGCCCTGGCGCGCGACCGTCTGATAGCCGGGCTCGCGACGACCATGGCCGTTGCTCTTGCGAAACGGCAGCACGGGCGAGCGCCCCAGCAAGAAGGTCTTGAGCCGGCCACGATCGACCAGCAGCACCCGCTGGGCGTCGACCCCCTCGTCGTCGACGAAGTAGTGGCCCGACAGCGGCATCCCGCCCAGCGTGGTGACGGTGGGGTCGTCGACGACGTCGAGAAAGCTCGGCAGCACGCGACGGTCGAGCATATCGGTGAAGGTCTGTCCCTCGAGGTCGTCCTTTTGACGGTGCCCCTCGAGCCGGTGACCAAAGATCTCGTGGAAGAACACCCCGGCCGCACGACCCTCCAACACGGCCGGCCCGGCGTAGGGGTCGGCGATGGGGGCCTCCCGCAGCGCGAGCACCTCGGTGCGCAGCCGCGTCGCCGTCTCGTTGAGCAGCGCCTCGTCGGGCAGCTGCGCGGGCGTGTGGGCCTCGAAGGTCTCGGCGCGCTGGAGCATCATGCCGTCCTCGGCCTGGGCCCGCACCTCCAGCACCACGCGCAGACGGGTGCGGCCGGTCTGTACGCGCGTGCCCTCGGTGTTGACCAGCGCCTGGTTGACCGCCGTGGCGGAGAACGACGCCGAGCTCCGCAAGATCAGCGGATCCGCCGACAGCACGGCCGAGACCCGCTCGACGGGCTCACGCCATACGGCACGCAGCGCCTCGAGATCGAGCACGTGCTCGGGCTCGACATGCTCATTGGGCGACTCGGCGCTGAAGTCGGGATGGTCGGGCTCGTCGCTCTCGCTGCGCAGCTGCTCGCCGCTCTCCACATCGCGGAGCCGCGCGACCGCAGCCTTGTACTGGGACTCCGTGTCGAGCCAGATCGCCTGCGACAGCGACAGCTCGACATCATCGAGCGTGACCGGCAGCCCGGAGCCGAGGCCATTGCCCGGACCATGGTCGCCCCCCTGCCCGTTGCTGTTGTCCAGGGTCCGGTCGCCCACCCGCACGTCGATGTCGAGGTTGCGCCGGGTGTCCTTGTCGTCGCGCAGCCGGGTGCCGTCTTCGGCCTCGATATACAGCTCCTCGACCGAGGTCACCGCGTAGCCCATGAAGTAGGCCGGGGGATCGAGCTCGGGATCCGAGAGCACCACGAAGTTGCGGCCGAGCTCCTCGCTCATCATGTCGAGCACCGCCGCGGGCTCACCCTTCTCGGCTTTGGCTCGATCCATGACGATGCGCGGTCCACCTCGCCGCTTGCCGCCGCCCCACACCCGCTCGTCGGGGACCGCGCCGGGGCGCGGATGGCACGACATCGCGAGCCCGGCGAGCAGCGCACACATGCCGAGAATGTAGGTGCCACGCATTGCCGACAGGGTAGCCGTTCGCGATCCCCCTCGGTTCCGCAATTCGCGCACAACGCGGAGAACCGGGCCGTGCACACGATCGGACGGCCTCACGAGAGCTCGCAAACGGCGTGTACCGCCGTTCGTCCCCACCGGGCACCCCCGCGTCGAGCCGAGCCAGCGTCGGGTGGGCACCGCGAGTCCAGCCTCGTCACCCGCGCCCGACGCGATGGTCACCGCGGGAGGCGCGTCGTCGAACGATCACGCCGGTCCGCGCGACACCGCCTGTGACCGCGGCGGTCCCACGGTCACAGCTCTTCGAAGAACTCGAGAACGACGGGATAGATCCCCTGGATGAGCCCGAGCTGCGCGGTGGCATTGGGCTCGCAGTGGAGCGTCTCCTCGAGGACGGCCGCGCTCGAGAAGTTGATGATCTCCCAGCTGTCGGTGTCGGGGGTGAAGCTGTCGTCGCACTGGAACAGCCCGCCCGCGAGCTGGGTGCCGCACACGCCGTACTGAACGCCCACCTCCACGATGTTGTCGCCCGCATCGTTGCGAAGCGAGCACAGCTCGGAGAACGCCAGATGTCCGGTGTTGGCGATGCCGACCAACCGCTTGCGCGGACTGGCATCCATATAGCCCGACGTCTGCCCCTGGTACGGCACCACCGTATCCGACAGCGCGCCGAGAATGAGGCGTGATTGTACCGCCGAGCCGTCGGGCACACCGCCCGCCGCCATCGGAATGATCACCTGGGCCTCGTCGGCGAGCCCCGAGACGGCATTGCCTCCTGCACTGTGACCCGCCGCCCCGATCCGGGTGCCGTCGAGACGATCACCAAAGTCCTCGAGCCCCGCCGTCTCGCCGCGAACGGCCGCGAGCATCGACGCCAGATTCCCCGCGAGATCCTGGCCCACCATCGGCTGGCCGCACGCCAAGCCGAGCAGATCGGCGAGCCACAGCCCGGGGTGGTCGGCCGCCATCACCACGAACCCGCGGCTGGCCCAGTGCACCATGTGCGGCAGCGATTGGGTGCGGAACCCCGCCGTCCCGTGCACGAACAGCACCACGGGGTAGGGTCCGTTGGCATCGTCGATGGGAAGGTCGCGGTAGCAGTCGCACTCCTGATAGGGGTTGTCCTCGTCGGGGATGCTGTCCTGTTCCGACACGGGCAGCGCCTCACGAATGTCGTAGACGACCGGCTCGGTACCCGCGGGGGGATCCGCCGCCGGGTACCAGACCTCCACCGTCAGCCCATCGATCTCGACGGTGCGCGCGCCTACGGCCCACGGCCCACGCTCCGCGGTGTCGGCAGGTCGAGGCAGCAGCGTCATGCCCTCGCAGCTGCCCACCAGCGGCTCTTCTCCCCCGCTGCTCGAACCGGTCTCGTCCACGCCGGTCGTCGGTGTCCCGGTGTCGGTGCTGGTCGTGCCGACGACCGTGGTCGAGGGGTCACCCGTAGCGCCCGAGGTCCTGCCCCCCGAGCTGCTGCCGCTCGCCGCACCGCCGTCGTCGTCGCCGCAGCCGCACAACGCAAACGCGAGCACCCATCGCCATGTCCCTG
>JAHZJA010000343.1 GCA_022601155.1 Deltaproteobacteria bacterium
GGTCCAGTTGCCGCCGATCATCACCATCGTGTACGGCAGGATCTGCGGCGGGCGCTCCAGGTAGACCACGTTGATGCCGAACATCGACACATCGTTGGCCGTCTCCTGGGCGGCCGCGACGGCCGTGGCTTCCCCTCCGGTGAACACGGGGTAGTCGCCCTGCCGGGCCAGGCTGCTGCGACTCTCGGCGGAGTTGTCGGCGCCCGTGTAGAGCATCCCGCCCACATAGTTGAGGTAGACGGTGTGCTTGCGGGGGTACTCGTTGCCGGGGATGTCCTCGACCGCGTGCATCACCGCCGGATCGACCAGCTCGCCCTGGGCAATGGGCGCGGGCACGACCACCGAGCCGCGAGGCGTCAGGCCCCCCTCGGGCGGTGGTTGGGGGATCCCGGCCGCCTCGGCCTGGGCGGCCACGCTGTCGAGCTCGTCGAACGAATGCGTGGTCTCGTAGGGCGCGGCCACATACTCGTCGCGTGCCCCCGCACGCGCGGCGGCGCTCAGGTCGACGGTCTGCACGCCGTTACGCGGCGGCGCAAACGGGTGGTAGCCCTCCTCCGCCACGGCGGTCGAAGGCACGAGCACCGAGAGTGCAAACAAGAGCGACGTTGTGCGCATGAGCATTTCCCCGAGGCAATCGGACTACGAATCGATGGCCGCGGGCGGCCACATGTCTAGCGGCGGCGGCGGCGAAGCACGAACCCGCCCAACAGCAACAGGCCCCACAGGCCCGTGCCTCCGGTCGACCCCTGAGCACGACAGCCACATCCGCGTCCTGTCGTACCGTCATCGGCGACACCACCGTCGGCGCTGCCCGTTCCCTCGGTCGGATCGTCGTCGCCCGTGGTCCCCATCGGGGGCTCACCGGTGTCGTCGACGGCCGCGCTCGGATCACCGACCACCACGGTGACGGTGTCCTCGGTGATGTGGCCGAACTGGTCCTCGGCCCCGACCGTGATGACCCACTCGCCATCTTCGAGTCCTCCGAGGTTGAGCGCAGCCCGATAGTCCTCGTCCACCTGACGGTCGAAGTCGACGAAGTTCGCCATCTCTTCGCCGTTGCGGGTGATGACGTAGTACCAGCCGTAGCCGCCGTAGTTGTCGCTCACCAGGGTCCGCACGCGAATGTCGGCGCCCGCCTCGAGCTCGAGTCCATCCTCGGGCTCGAGGATCGTGACCTCGGGCGGCTCCATGTCGGGCTCGTTGCCGCCGAAGATCCACGCCAGCTCCGCGTCCTCGTTTTGCTGGTCGTTGCCTTCGCCGCAGTACTCCTCGTGGGTGAGACGGCAGCCCGCGCTATTGGGGCCCTGACACTGCGTCTCGCACAGACCGTCACACTCGTTGGAGAACCCACCGTTGGACACCCCGCAGTACGACATCACCGAGTCGCAGTTGAAGGTGTGGTCCAGGCCCCATGCATGGCCCGCCTCTTGGCTGGCGGTATTGGCGGCCTGCGTCGCCGAGGTGCCGCCGCTGGCAAACGTGTACACGACGTGCCGCTGGCCCAGAGCGCCGCAGTCGGCTCCTGGCGCCACGCCGCCCGCGGGCGAGTCGATGTTGGTGTCGGTCCACTGACCCCCCATCATCTGCATGGTGTAGGGCACCGTCGGGTTGGGGCGCTCGGCGTAGGTGACGATGATGCCGTAGTTGGCCACATCCTCTTCCACCGCCTGAATGATCGACAGAGCCTTCTGCTCGCCGCCCTCGTAGGTGGGGTAGACGGCCTGACGCGCCAGTGTGGACTTGTTCTCGGCCGAGTTGTCCGATCCCGAGTACAGCATGCCGCCGTTGAAGTTGAGAAACAGCGTGTGCTTGCGCGGGTACTCGTTGCCGGGAATCACGGCCATGCCGTGCGCGACACCGGGGTCGACCTCGAGATCACCGGCCGCCACCGGGCTGGGTAGCACCACATTGCCGCGCTGCTGCCAGCCGTCGGGGGTATGGCCCGCCTTGCTGGGGTCGGGCTGGGCGTAGCTGCCGACCGGAGCCTTCGAGTCGTCCAGCGCATGAAAATCGGGTTGATCGATCGGTTGCTGCCGGTAGCGCTCGGGATGCGCAATGAGATCACGGGCATCGATCTCCAGCGGCTTGACGTGATCGTGCGCCCACGGGTGATACCCGGTGGGCGACTCCGCAGCCTGGGCGGCAGGGATCAAGGCGAACAAGAGCGGACCAACACAGAGGCTACGGCGAACGGACATCGCGGGCTCCATCATGCCATCGCACGAGCACGCGGGCGCGTACAACCATGCGAGACCCGTCGACGGTACCTCACCACCACCACCCAGAGGCCGACTCCCAGCCGGCGCATTTGGCGCGGCCAAGTTCGACGAAAATTCTCGGTCCAGAGCTCCCTTCCTTAAGGTCGGGCCAATGGCTCGCTCCATCCGATCGTTGCGCCTGGTCTCGTTCCTCCTGCTGTCGAGTGTTGCGGGTTGTGCGCAATTCCAGTGGTCGGGCCAGGGACCCGGTGCACCCGGCCGTAAGGACGCGCCACCGCCTGTGGCACGGACCCACGCCCCACCGGTTCCCCTGGAGCATGACCAGGCGCCTGCGCCATTTCCCACCTCGGATCGCGAGCGGATCGCCAACATCCAGCCGTGGGTCGACGACACCGCCAGGCGGCACGAGATGGACCCCGATCTCATCAATGCGGTGATCTGGGTGGAGAGCCGCTTCGTGCCTCGCGCCAAGAGTCCAGCGGGGGCCCGTGGCCTGATGCAATTGATGCCCGCGACCGCCAACGCCATGGCCCGCGAGATGGGCCGTCCGATGGCCCGCGTGTTCGATCCCGAGTTCAACGTGGAGGCCGGAAGCCTCTATCTGCTCAAGCTGCTCGATCGGTACGACGGTGACGAGACCCTCGCACTGGCCGCCTACAACGCCGGCGCGGGCAACGTGAAGCGCTGGATGGCCGAAGACGGCGAGCTTCCGCCTCGCAGCTTGAAATACGTCGACAGCGTGCAGCGGGCGCGACTGCGATTCGTCGCGATGCGGGACGGTCGAACCGTCCCTGGCACCGAAGACGACCGCACCATGATCGCCAGCGCGCCCGCACCCGCGCCTGCACCGGCCGCCAAGCCACGCCCCGAGGTCCCCGCGCCACCGCCCCGTCGTCGCGTGGCCGACCGGCCCGCCCCGAACCTGACCCCCGCGCCCGATGTCTATCGGCCCGAGCCCACGCCGGAGCCGCCGCTGCACGACACGCCCCTGGTCCTCGACCAGCCCGCTGGGGATGGCGTGAAGGACGAGGGAGAGGCGGACGTGAAGATCACCAAGCCGACCCGGCTGCCCTCGGTCCTCGACTGAGCCCTTCGCCGCACGACGAGCGCCTCGTCGAGGTGTGGGACGCCGAGGGCGTCCACCGTGCTTTGACCTAGGGATCGATGCCTTCGATCCGCCATTGCCTCCCGTGCCCGGTGCGGGTCGGGGCTGCGCGAACGCCTCCGGCTGACTCGCGAGAACCTCGGTGCCTTGCTAGACCAGTGGAGTGGAGACGGCGAGCGACGAGGCCCAGACGCGGCGCGATGGTGATTTCGAGGGCTCGCCAGCTTCGCACGCCGTCACACTCGCCAGTCAGGGCAGCGACAGCGGTGGCCGCGGATCGACCGTAAGCCGCGGTAGCGCCCTGGGCCGCTACCTGGTGGTCGACAAGCTCGGCGCCGGGGGCATGGGTGTCGTCTATCGCGCCTTCGACCCCGACCTCGACCGCTCGGTCGCCCTCAAGCTGGTGTCGGTCGACCACGACGGGGGCTCGCACTCCGACGACGAGCGTGCCCGGCTGCTCCGTGAGGCGCAGGCCATGGCGCGGCTGTCCCATCCCAACGTCATTCCGGTCTTCGATGTGGGCATCCTCGATGACGCGGTCTTCGTCGCGATGGAGCTGGTCGACGGGATCACCCTGCGCCAGTGGCTGCGCGAGGGCGAGCGCACCTGGTCGGAGATCGTGGCGGTGTTCCGCGAGGCGGGCCAGGGCCTGGCCGCCGCGCACAGTGCCGATCTGATCCATCGTGACTTCAAGCCCGACAACGTGATGGTCGGGCACGATGGTCGCGTGCGGGTCCTCGACTTCGGGCTCGCCCGGGCGACCGGAGGGGCGCCCACCACCGAGCTCATCGGCGACGACCTGCGGGCGTCCACTCGGCAGTCGCTCGAGCGCTCGATGACGGTGGCCGGCGCGGTCATGGGCACGCCCGCGTACATGGCTCCCGAACAGCACTTGGGCGCCCAGGTCGACGCGGCGGCCGATCAGTTTGCGCTGTGCGTGGCGCTGTTCGAGGCGCTGTACGGCGCCCGCCCGTTCCGGGGTGACACCCTGGCCACGCTGTCGCTGTCGGTCTTGCAGGGCAAGGTCACGCTGCCGCCCGGTGTCCGCGGCAAGGCACCCGCGTGGGTCTTGGCCGTGATCCAGCGGGGGCTGCTGGTCGATTCCGATGCTCGCTACCCATCGATCCCCGCGCTGCTCGACGCGCTGTCCCACGACCCGGCCCGACGCCGCCGTCGGATGGGGATCGCCGTGGGCGCCCTGGCTGTGCTGGGGGTGGGCACGGTGGGCGGAGCGTTGCTGGCCGGCGGTGCCCCCCCTGCCCCGGCGAGCGCAGCCGGGCCTCCGCCCGTGTGCACCGGGGCGGCCGATGCCATGGCCTCCACCTGGTCCGACACGCGGCGTGATGCGATCGGCACCGCATTCGAGGCGAGCGAGCTGGCCTACGCGGCCAAGACATGGTCGGCCACTGCCGCCCGCATCGACCAGACCGCCCAAGCATGGATGGACGAGCGCACCGCGGCCTGCCGCGCGACGCGGGTGACGGGCGAGCAATCGGCCGCGCTGATGGACCTTCGCATGGGGTGCCTCGATCATCAGCGCAGGCGCCTCGATGCGCTCGCCACCGCGCTGCAGGATCCCGACCCCGAGGTCATCGGGCGAGCGTTCGACGCCGCCCACCACCTCCCCACCCCCGCCCAGTGCAGCGACGTGCAGTCGCTGAGCGCCCTCACGCCGCTCCCCGACGACCCCGAGGCCCGCGAGCGGATCGAGACCCTGGGCAGCGGGTTGGATGCCGTGCAAGCCCAGTCCGCGCTGGGGCATCCCCAAGCCGCCCGGGAACGACTCGAGCCGTTGCTGCCCGCCGTCGAGTCCCTCGACTTTCCCCCGCTGAGCGCCCAGGCGTTGGAGCTCCACGCCAGCCTCCAGACCGACACCGGGGACGTCAAGGACGCACGCGAGACCCTCGAGCGGGCCTACGCAGCCGCGACCGCGGCCGGCGATGCACGCATGGCGGCCGGCATCGCACAGGCGTTGGCGTTCACCATCGGGTATCAGCTCGCCGATACCGAGCAGGGGCTGCGGTGGGTGGCCCTGGGTCGCGCGTCGGTGCGGCACCTGGGCGGTGACGATGCGCTGACCGCCCGCCTGCACTCGGCCGAGGGCGCGACGTTGGTCGCGGCCGGACGAGAAGACGAGGCCCTCACCGCCCATGGTCGCGCGCGCGAGTACTGGCACGGGCACGAGCCCGACGGGCCGGACCTCGCAGCGGTGCTCAACGACATCGGCGCGGCCCATGTCCGCCAGGGCAAGATCGACGAAGCGATCGCCCTGCATCGGCAGTCGTTGCAGCTCAAGACCTCGTCGTACGGCGAGGGCCATCCCCAGGTGGCCGCGTCCGCGCGCGAGCTGGGCAACGCGCTGAGCCATGCCCACCGCTATTCCGAGGCGCTCGAGCAGCTGGAGCTGGCGCTCGCCATCAACCGCAAGGCCCGGGGCGAGCGCACCCAGCACGTCGCGACCCTGCTCGACGACATCGGCCGCATCCTTCGCCGCCAGGAACGACTCGACGACGCCATCGAGCACCACCGCCAGGCCCTGGCGATCTGGACCGAGGTGCTGGGCGATCCGCACCCCGAGCTGGCCGTGTCCGTGCTCAACGTGGGCTACACCCTCAACGCAGCCGGACGCTTCGCCGACGCCCTCGCCGAGTTCGAGCGTGCCCTGAGCATGTTCCTGGCCACCGTGGGCGGGCAACATCCCTATGTGGTCTACGCCAGCAACTCGGTGGCCTCCGCCCACATCGATCTCGGTCACCACGAGCTTGCACGGCCGCACCTCGAGCGGGTGCTGGCCATCGAGGGCCTCACGGTCGACCCCACCCTCATCGCCGAGACCAAGTTCATGCTCACCCATGCGCTGTGGGCCGACACGCCCACCGCCACCGAGCGCACCCGAGCCCGTACTCTGGCCCGTGAGGCCTTGGCCAGCTACCGCACGCAGGCCGAGCGCTGGGGGCCCCAGATCGAGAAGATCGAGACCTGGCTCGCGGCGCACGGCTAGAAGCGGCGGGGCCCTGCTTGCGGGCCACCCGGGCCGAGGCCGGCTCAGTCGGAGCGCTCGACCGTCAGCCAACGTTGTCCGCGAGCGCTGGCCCGTGGGTGATGCAGTCGCCAGGCTCGAACCCGGCGACGCCGACCGGCTCTGGTTTCGTCGAACCACCGCGCATCGGGGTCGTCGGTCAGCCAGGCGACGACGCGGCCGCTGTCGAGGCTCTCCCGCCGTACTCGAACGGAAAGCGGACCTCGGTGGGCAGCTCGGAGTCGCGGGCCGCCTCATCGATGTCCGCGAGGACTTCGATGCTGCGCGCATCGGCTTGCGAACGCACGACGCGGAGCTCCGGCATCGTGAC
>JAHZJA010000344.1 GCA_022601155.1 Deltaproteobacteria bacterium
CGGCGGCCAGCTCGGCCTCGGCGAGCCCGGCCCAGTACAGGGTCATGGTCGCCATCGAGCCCATGCCCGTCAGCCCGGCAATACCACCGCGCAGCCCGGCGATTCCTTCTTCACCGCGGCCGGTCTGCGCCAGAGCCCAGCCGCGCGTGATGCTGGCCTGTGCATCCCAGTGCGGCATGCCCTGGTCGGCCGCCAGGCCAATGACCGTCTCCGAGCGGCTCAGCGCGCGTGCGGCATCACCATCGAGGCAGCACCAGGTGGCGAGCACCGTGTCCACGAACGCACGGGTGGAGGGCTGCTCGAGCGTCTCGCACAGCGCGTCGGCTTCGGCGGCTCGCTTCCTTGCGGCTTGGTCGTCTCCCTCGGTCACGTGGGCCCAGGTGAGGAACGCCAGGCACATCGCGCCCGCGTCCTGTCCAAACAGCAACGCGAGCGAGGCGTGCTGCTGGGGGTCGTAGATCTCGAGCCCTCGTTCGAATGCGCGCCGAGCTTCGGCGGGGCGACCCCGCATCAACACTGCACCTCCCAGCGCCGTCTGCCCGGCCAGCTCGATGGCGCTGCGGCCCGTGCGTGCACCGAGCCCCTGGAGCTTGAGGGCAACCTCCTCGGCGCGCTGGTGCTGTCCGCTGACGATGTAGAACGTCCACAGCCCCCACAGCGAGGGAAACAGCTGCTCGGCTGCTTCGTCGCCGGCCCGCTCGCACAACTCCAGCATGCGCGAGTAGTGGTCCTCGACGTCGGGCGCGGCGAAGCCCTGCGTGAGCATCAGCGGCACACCCAGGGTGCCGCGCACAGCGAGTTCCTTGGGGACCCGCTGCTCGTCGTCGGGTAGCGTCTCCAAGCACGCCAAGCCTCGGGTCAGGTGACTGGTCGAGTCCCCCAGCGCGAACGCACCCAGTGCCGCACTGCCGGCTGCATGCCACAGATCGATGGCCTCGGCGGGTCGGTTGGCCTCGGTCAGGTGGTGCGCGAGCACCTCGGGCAACGTGTCGGGAAAACGCTCGAGCAACACGTCGGCGACACGGCCGTGGTACTGCCGCCGCGTGCGTCGCAGCAGGGACTCGTAAGCCGATTCCTGTACCAACCCGTGCTTGAACACGAACAACGAGCGGGGCGGTAGCCCGCGCTGAAACAACAGCTCACCGTCGGTGAGTCGCCGCAGCTCGTTTTGCATGTCCTCGCCGAACGATCGAAGGATCTCGCGCAGCAACTCCCGGCTGAAGCGTCGCCCGATCGTCGCGCACAGCTGCACCAATGACTTCCGCGCCGGGGAGAGCCTGTCGAGGCGCGCCATCAACGAGTCCTTGAGCGTGGCCGGAATGGCCAATGCCACCGCCTCGCCGCTCTTGCGCTCGATGAGGTCGGACTCCACCACCATCTGGGCGAGTTCCTCGGCGAACAGAGGGTTGCCTTCGGCCTTGAGCACGATCTGGGTGACCAGATCCTGTGAGAGCGGGCGGCCGGCGACACGAGCGATGATGTGCTCGACGGCCTCGCGCGGTAGTTGGTGAAGCGCGATCTCGGTCTCCACGTGCCACGGAGGGTCGAACTGCGGGCGGGCCGTGAGCACCAGCAACCCCGCGACGCCGGCCATGCGGTCCAGGAGGGCACCCACCAGCTCGAGCGTCGTCTCGTCGACCCACTGCAGATCCTCGAGGACGATCACGACCGGTGCATGCCGGGCGGTCCCCGTGAAGGCCTCGACGAGGCTCGCGAGCGTCCGACGCTTGCGAATCTGGGGGGTCATCGCCGGGACCTCGACCTCGAGGCCGACCAGCGCCGCCAACAGCACGGCGCAGTGTGGATCGCTCAGCTCCAGACGGGTGACGAGTCGATCGATAGCAGCGACCAGCGCCCGTGGTGGGTCGTCTTCTTCGATCCCCAACAGCATTCGCGTCAGCTCGGCGGCGGGGCGTAGGGGGGTATGGGCGTAGAACGTGGAGCCGCGTGCGTGTAGCTCCAGGGTGCCGGGTCGCTGGGCGACGAGCGTCGACACGGCAGCGCACAGACGCGACTTGCCGAGCCCGGCCTCACCGTGGATCAACACGGACGTGCCCTCGCCGTTGCAGGCTTGCTCGAACAGGGCCCCGAGCGCCGAGACCTCCTTGTCGCGACCGACCAGCGGAGTCGGGGCAGGGCCAGCGGCTCCCTTGGCGACAGGTGCGATCAACCGAAAGACCTCGCGGGGGTTGGCGAAGCCCTTGAGCTCGAGCTCGCCGAGGCTCTGGGTCTCGAATGCGCGGCGGAGCAGACGCTCGGTGGCGGCGCTCACGACGACGGCGTCGGGCTGTGCGACCGACTGCAAGCGCGCGGCAAAGTTGGGGGTCTCGCCAATGGCGAGCCGCTCCTGGCCCTCGCCACCCACATCACCGACCACGGTGGGCCCCGTGTGTACGCCGACGCGTACTGCGAGCGAGAGCCCCTGCTCGCGCTGGAGCCGTTCGTTGAGTCGACCGACCGCCGCAATGATGCCGAGCGCAGCGTGACCCGATCGAACGGCATCGTCCTCGTGGGCCTTGGGGTAGCCGAAATAGACGAGCAGCCCGTCGCCCAGGTGCTGCGCGACATGGCCTTCGAGGCGCACGATCTCGTCGGTCGCGACCCGTTGGAAGCTGCGGATCACGTCACGCAGATCCTCGGGGTCGAGGCGGGCCGACAACTCGGTCGACGCCACCAGATCGCAGAACATCACCGTGAGCTGTCGTCGTTCGCTGCCCGCCTCGTGGGCGATCGCCGCGGGCTCGGGGCGACTTGGGCGGGCCGCAGGGGCCTGCAAGGGGGTTCCGCACTCGTTGCAGAACTTCGCCCGCGGGCCGTTGTCCTCGCCGCAGCTGGGACACTTCTTGGGAAACGCTCGTCCGCACTCGGCGCAAAATTTCGCTGAGTCGCGGTTGTCGGAATTGCACTGGGGGCAACGCACGGTGCTTACAGAGGTCCGTCGGGCACACGGCCCGCCACGATGATGTCGCGCTGCTCGGCGGTGAAGGGCTGCGCGAACAGACGTTGGTCCTGTGCTCGCGCCCGAAACAGCACCAGGATGTAGTGCATCCGCTGGTCGAGCTCGACCCAGTCCAGTGCACCGACTTCGATGTCCTGGCGCTCGCTCTTGTCGTAGCCGAGGTCGAACAACGCACGAAACCGGTCCTCGATGCGCTCGAGGAGCGGCTTGTCGATGACGAGATCGAGGGCGTCATACTGGTCCAACACCCGCCGCAGCGCTTCGTTCTCGATGGTCTCGAGGGCGGCCGGAACCGGGGGGGCATCGCCACCGATGGGGATGGGTCGCGACAGGTGCAAGGTTCCGTCGGGGAGGTACAGCTCCATCATCGCCAGCGTCGCGAAGTCGTGCCATGCCTCTTCGATCTTC
>JAHZJA010000345.1 GCA_022601155.1 Deltaproteobacteria bacterium
CGAGCTCGGCACGGCCGGACGAATCTCAGGAGCAGCCGTCACCGGTGCACGTCTTGGTGCACTTGGGGCCCTCACACCGCTGCGTGCACCCACCCCCACTGCACGACAGCGTGCACTCGGCGGCCGTCGCGGGACACACCTGCACGCAGCCGCCCCCGCTGCACGACAGCGAGCACTTGCCGGCCTTCGCGCAGTCTTGGGTGCACCCGGCTCCACTGCAGAACATCTCGCACGTCGCACCATCGGCGCAGGTCTGCTGGCAATCGCCGTCAGCACAGCGAACGCTCCCGCTGACGCCCACGACCGCGACCGCTCCGTCAGCGACCTCCACCTTCGACCCGTCGGCGCCGACGACCTCGACTCCGTTGGCGTCGACCGTGACCCCTTCTTTGCCGCCGACCTTCACCCCGTCCTTGCCGACGTTCACGCCCTCTTTGCCGCCGACCTTCACCCCGTCCTTGCCGACCACGACACCATCCTTGCCGCCGACCTTCACCCCGTCTTTGCCGACCACGACGCCATCCTTGCCGCCAATCTCGACGCCTCCCTTGTCGCTGTCGCAACCGAGGGTGAAGGTGAGGGAAAGTCCGAGGACAAACAGTGCGCGCATGGTCTGGGTCTCCGGCGGCGAGGATACCCGGGGCCAGCATCGGTTGTCAGCTACCGTGACGCAGTGCGGCCCGGCTCGGAAGAACCGAGCCGAGCCGCCCCTGCGACAACCGTTGCTCTCAACCGCCGTCCGGCCAAGCCGAGAGCACTTGCGCCGCGGCCTTGCCCACGGACTCGAGGTTGCTGGTGGCACTGGTCACCGCCGCGATCGAGGCGGTCAACGCCGCTTGTGCCTGGGGCACGTTGGATACGTCCTCGAGCATCTTGCGGAGCGCAACACCAGTGATGGCGGTCGACAGCGCCGTCACGTTGCGCATGTAGTCGGTCGCGTCGGCGATGGCGAGTCCGACGGACTGAGTGACATGCGACTCCACCACCTGCGAGGCCAACTGGGGGTTGGCCTTGATCACCAGCTGTTGAGTCTGCTGGACGGAGTCGATGATCTGCGGGTTCACAGTCTGGGGCATGGTCGAGTCCTCACGAGATGGACGCGATCTTCTCGATCGCCTTGGCCGTCGCGGCTCCTGCAAGGGCCTGCATGTTCTGCTGGTTGGAGGTCGAGTTTTGGATCGACAGGCCCACGCTCTGGGCGAACATCTGGTAGACGAGCGCAACCGACATGGCCGGCGCCTCGGCCAGCACCTTGGTGTTGGCCTGGGTGACCGCATCCGTAATCTGCGGATTCACCTGCGTGGGACTGTCGGCCATCGGTCGTTCTCCGCTACGCGCCTACCTTGGTGCTCACTGCGCCTCTCACTACGACTCCAAATTGCGGGTTGGCCGTGCCGGGGCCACTGCCGCCCCGAACACGACCCCCTGGATCACTGCCGCCCCGAGATGGTGCGCGCATTGAGGATCAACCCGTCGAGGCGGGCCATGACCCCCTCGAAGCCGGAGTCGATCTTCGTGGCCGCGGCCGCCGATGCTGCCGTGGGTGACGTGTACAGCAGGTTGACACCCTCGGTCGTGGCCGCGTTGTTGAGCGCATACTGGTTGTTCTGCGCGTGCACTGCGTTTTGCAGGGCGATGCCCGAGGTCGCGGCCGCGGTCTGGTACAGGGTCGCCATCGCCTGGGCGGGTGCGTCCCCGAGAATCTTGGTGTTCACCTGGGTCACCGAGTCGGTGATCATGGGAGCTACGGTGTCTGCCATCGTCTTGTCCTTCTATCGTTGTTCGTGGTTGAAGACTGGGCGGCCCGTCAGCGACCCGCCACACTACGGAAGTTGAGGATCATGCCGTCGAGTCGGGCCATCACGCCCTCGAAGCCGGAGTCGATCTTCGTGGCGGCCTGGGCCGATGCCGCCGTGGGTGAGGTGAACAGGAGGTTCACGCCTTCGGTCGTCGCTGCGTTGTTGAGCGCGTACTGGTTGTTCTGCGCGTGCACTGCATTCTGCAGCGCCAGGCCCGAGGTTGCGCTCGCAGTCTGATAGAGGGTCGCCATCGCCTGTGCGGGCGCATCGCCCAGCACCTTCGTGTTGACCTGGGTGACCGAGTCCGTGATCATGGGTGCTACGGTGTCTGCCATCGTTCGTTCTTTCTTTGTTGGTGATTAGTTCCGGTGGAGTCGCCGTCTTGGTGTGTCACCCAAGGCGAGGACGAAGGGTCGACATTGGTGCTCAGCGGCCATTGGGGGTACCCGTGCCTCCCCCGCGGTCGCCTCCCGTGAGCTGCTCGATGACCGATGTCAGGCGCTGGAGCACCTCCATCTGTCCGCCGTCGAGCTTGGTCGCCGCGGCCGCCGAAGCTGCCGTCGACGAGGTAAACAGCATCTGTATCGCCTCGGCCGTCGCCGCGATGTTGATCGCGTGCTGGTTGTTCTGGGCATGCACGGCGTTTTGCATCGCGAGCCCGGCCGAAGCGGCCGAGGTCTGATACAGGGTGGCCATGGCCTGGGCGGGGGCATCGCCCAGGACCACCGTATTGACATCGGAGATGCTGCTGGAAATCTTGCGGTTCACTTCATCTGCCATCGGACTGCTCGCTTCGGCTTGGGGCTACGGGAGTCGGGGGCGTTCGCGGCCCGGGCCGGTGAACTAGGTTTGCTCGAACTTCTGCGCGGCAGCGCGGGCGGTGATGGCCAGACCAAGGGCATCTTGGCGCTGCATGTCGCCGACCTTGTTGAGCGCAGCCAGCGAGTACGCCATGGCGTCGCTCTGCAGTCGCATGGCCTCGGCAAAGGCGGGGCTCGACCCCAACAGCAGCGTGGTCAGGTGGCTGACGTCGCGCATCACCTCGGTGCTGGCCAGGCTGGGCGACTGATCGTTGGGAGCACCAGCCCCCTGTGAAGTCGCCCCGGCTTGGGCCAGCAAATGACACGCCTCGTCGAGCGCACGGTAGTCGTGGGGCAATCGGCGGCCCGGGTCGAGCGCGGCCTCCCGCACCACTTCGTTGACCGCCGCGGCAAACTCGGCCGGGGTCGTACGGTCTTCGGGTCCGATGTCGTCGATGGCGTCCGCGATGTCCTGGGCAGACGCGCGGGAGTCATTGGCGTCGAGGAACTTGCGAATCTCCTGGGCGGCCGCCTTGGCAGTAGCGGCCGCCTTGGCCACAGCCACCCCGGCTTGTCGCAGGCCTCGCTCGAGCGCTCCCTCGAGCCCGCCGAGCGACGAATCAGGCTGTGGCGAAGGCAGCCGATCTCGGATCTCGTTGAGCTCGCTCCAGATGTCGTTGAGGCGAATACGAACCTGGTCGTCCCGGCCTCGTGTGGCCTCGGAGCTCGCCCGCGTCGCGGCCGTCTTTCTCTGGATGGCCTCTTGATGCTCGTCGTCGCTGTAGTCACCCATCTCGAGTCTCCTGGTGGTGTGGGGTCTCGCGGCCTGGCGGCGGCCCGCAAGAGACGGCACGCTCGCTTAGACGAACGAGCGCCCGGGATGTGAAGGGCTCGTCACTCGCTCACAAACGGGGCCACTCGAGCGTCAAGAGCAAGGCGTCATGCTCGGTGAAACCAACGAACTCACGGTCGATGCTCAGTGGCACCCGCTGGTCCACGAAAACCCAGTCGTCAGCATCGATCCCCCCGTCTATGTGTTCCCGGTGCCCGGCGGCATGCTGTTTCGGACGGTCGTGCCCGGGAACCCGGTGGTGTTCGTACCCAACATCGGGCTGGCTGACCTTCAGGGGCAGACCTGAGACCGCCGTGCCCTCCCATGATGATGCCGATGCCTTGCTGCTGCTGATGTTCCGACTGCGAGACGAAGCCGCGCGCGGCCGTCGGGCACTACGAAGATTCGACGACGGGAGGGGCCAACCGGTCGAGCTGGGGGCTCGGTCCGCACCGCCCGCCCCTGCGATGGA
>JAHZJA010000346.1 GCA_022601155.1 Deltaproteobacteria bacterium
CTCTTTGGCCGCAACCGCCATGTCGCCCAGGCGTTGGGCGAACTCGGGCATGCTGATCGCAGCCCGAAGCTCCAGCGGCGCGTCCTCCAGCGGCGCGAGTGATGGGTCGCATGCACTGGTGAGCAGCAATGCCCCCAAGCCGAGCCGACAGACTGTTGTGATGGAAGCTCTGAGGTGACGGGGGGGGGTTGTCGCTCTCATGATGGTGGTCGATCCTCGTACTGCACGACGCCTATCCCGACGGCGTGATCTCGCGGCGTGCGACTGGCCCAGCGCAGCGCTGCCCCAATCGTTCGCTCCTTGTCATTTCGTCGCCGTCACGCTCCCTCGCGGGCGCGGAGGGGGAGGTGATCAACGGAGGTTCAGTGTCCCCGCGGTCTCAAAAGTATTCAGCGTTCATCGGTCCCCGGTGTCCACGAGCCCAATGGACCAGTGTGCCATGTGCCAGCCCGCACCACCTCGGGACGCCCAGGTGGGCCTGCGACGCTCACAGACGACGCCGTTGACGAAGTCCTACGCCATCCGCGGCCCGCTCCGTCGCCTCGACACCGCTGCGCAATCTCGGGCTCGGGCCCGGCCCCTTCGGCACGGCCCGCAATAGGCGGGTTCACTCACCCACAGCACGATCGCCTGCACGACCGTCGATGGTCGTCGCACCGACTGTCACGACCACCACGATACAGACTGGCGATGTGGGCCGTACTCGCGACGCGTGCGTGGTGGCAGGGGCTACGCCGGCACGGCCGGGTTCATCGAGTACGTCCCCATGTACGACGCGCTCGCGAGGACGTGCCCCTCGATGGCCGCGAGCGCATCGGGCCCAGTGAAGCCGTCTTGCAGGCCGAGCGACGGGACGTCCAGCGCGTACACGGTGAAGTGGTAGTGGTGCACGATGCTGTCGTTCCACGGCGGACACGGTCCGTCGTAGCCGCCATAGGTCCCTTCCATATCGGGATCCCCCGCAAACCACCCCGTGTAGTCGTTGGCTCCGGCGACCCCGTGCGCGGTGCGGCCCACCGCCTTGCCACGCGCGGTCACACCGTCGGCCGCCGCGCCCTGGTCCATTGCGGAGACACCCACGGGGATGTCGACCAGCACCCAGTGAAAGAACGGCACGCGGGGAAGATCGGCGGGCACGGTCTTGCCCTGCAGGTTGACGTCGTCGCCCACCGACGGCACGTCGGGATCGTGACAGATGATGGCAAACGACCTGGTCCCCACCGGTGGATTCGACCACCGAATGGCGGGGCTGAGGTTGTCGCTCGTTGCAAAGGGGCCATCGTTGCCGGGCTTGCCAAAGGCAAACTTCGCGGGAATGGGGTCCCCGTGGCTCCACCCATCGATCTCGACGGAGAATTGATCGCGATTGGACATCGTTGGCTCCTGGGTCGTGGATTGGTGAGGTCGTTCGTGGGCGGCGGCGGGCGTCACCCCTCGCCCAGATACTCCCGAAAGAACGCCAGTCGTTCGCGCCACTGGCCGTAGCGCAATCGGTGCCCGTTGCCGATTCCTGCCTCGGCCGACAGCTCGGCGAGCACGGCCTCGGCCTCCGCGAACCGACCGGTCTGGGCGCATACCGAGACCAGCAGCAGGCGGGCAGCTCGGGCGAACTCCGGGCCGGGCAGGCCACGACCCTCGTCGGCGCTGGCCAGCGCATCCTCGAGCAAGGGACGAGCGGCGGCCGGGCGCTGCACATTGGAGAGCTGTCGCGCGAGCAAGTAGCTGCCCAGGCTGCGGTAGCCGGGGAGGTCGCGGATCTGCTGGGCGGTGTGCATCCGGACCGCGGCCCCCGTCACATCGTTACCGTCGGTCTGAAACAGCAGGTAGTAGTCGGAGACCAGAGGCGCCAAGTTGGCGTCGCGGGCCCCAGCGCGCTTGAGCAGCAGGCCGCGACGCTGCCCCTCGGTCAGCGGCAAGGTGAGGGCTTGCTCGAGCGACTGCTCGGCGACCGCCAGCTCCCCCGCGGCCAGGGCCACGTCGGCGCGGCGCTCCAGCACCGTGGCCTGGAGCGTCACCGTGAGATCGGAGAACGCCATCGCCTCGTCGAGCGCGACCAGGGCTTCGTCGAAGCGGGTGGCCTCGGCGAGCGTGTGGGCCAGGCCCAGCTTGTGCTCGGGACGCTCGGGCTCGAGCGTGCACAGCGTCTGGTAGCCCTCGACCGCGGTGGCAAAGCGACCCCGCGAGCGCGCACGTGCCACGTCTTGGAGCAGCGTCGCGGCCCGGTGAGCACACGGCCGCTGGAACACCGACCGCCGCTTGAACCGCTGCGCGGCCGCCTGGACGTCGTCGTCGGTCACGCCCTCCCGAGCGTCGAGGAACGCCAGCCACTGCCGCTCCAGCTCCTCGAGCGGCTCTTCGTAGGCCGCGGAGAAGTCCCCGCCCGTTCGGTACAGGACGGCCATGCCCTCGAAGCCGCGGGTGTCGATGAGCCAGCGACAAAACGACCCCGCCGTGGTGTACGCGATCCTCGACGAGCGGGTGAAGAATGCGGGCCCCATGATCGCGGCCATGGGCGGTCGCTTGCCGAGCCGCTCGAGCACGGTGGCGCTGTCGTGGAGGTCGAGGCGATCGGCGGCACGCGGGGCCATGGCGGTGGCAAAGCCCTCGATGAGCGCGATGTTGGGGACCACCCCGTCCATGCTCACCCCGAAGATGTCGTCCCCGATGGTGTTACCGAAGATATGGGCCAGCTCGTGGGGCAGCACGGGGTGCGGGAAGGGCCGGTAGTCGAGATAGATCTGCTGTCGCCAGGGCGCCGCCACTTGCACGGTGCCCGCCCCCATCAGCTGCCGCTTCTGGTTGGGGTTGGCGAAGATGAAGCTGCGGACCTTGCCCGACGGCTCGCGCCCCATCTGCGCACGCAGGGAGGACCAGGCCAGCTCGTGCTCGGCCGCAACGACATCGATCGCACGTGCGGTGGCCGTGCGCGGCGAGTAGTGGATGATGAAGTGCTCGGTCTCGCGGGTTGCCGTGAGCGCCTGCGTAAGGCTGTGGACATTGGCGGTAAAGCCCATCGCCGCCCCGCGAGATCCGATCCACACCGCGAGCCCTGCGGCCACCAACCCCGGCAACGCCGCTGGGGCGGCGCGGCGCCACGACGGCGGTGCTCGCAGGGTGAGCGTGGGGCTGTCGATCAATGCCCGCCACAGGCCCAGGGCCGCCCCGGCCGCGAGGAGGTTGTAGGCGCGAAAGTTGAGGTACGTCCGGCCGATCGACACGGCCTCGTCGTAGATCGCCCCCGAGAAGTAGCCCCAGAACGGATCGTAGGCGAACACCACCGGGTCGGACCACAGCCGCCACAGGCCGATGCCGGTCGAAGCCGCGGGCACCAGGCCCGCCACCAGGACCTGCGCCCACCGTCGCTCGCGAAGCACC
>JAHZJA010000347.1 GCA_022601155.1 Deltaproteobacteria bacterium
ACCGCATGGCTGCGTTGCTCGTCAGTCACTTGTGCCCGACAAGCTCCCTCCTCGCGCCTTGCCACGCGGTCCGCTGACGGCGTTCTGCATACACGCGAATACGGAGACACGCTCCTAGCTGTCGCCCGCCCGTTTCGCCTTGGCGGCCTCGGTTTGGTCTTGGAAGTCGCTGGCGTCATGGCGCTCGTGGAGTTGCTCGCTCGGATCGCCCCACGCACGGTTGACCATCTTGCCGCGCTTCACCGCCAGACGCTCGGCAATCTCGTGTGTCCAGCGATTGAGATGCGTATAGGAGCCCGTGTCCAAGAACTCGCCCGCATCATAGAGCTTGCCGAGCACGAGCACGCCGTACCAGGGCCAGATCGCGATGTCGGCGATGGTGTACGTGTCTCCCGCGATGTACCGATGGTCTGCGAGGCGTCGATCGAGGACATCGAGCTGGCGCTTCACCTCCATCGCGAAGCGGTCGATGCAGTACTTCATCTTCGTCGGGGCGTAGCTGTAGAAGTGGCCGAAGCCGCCCCCGAGGTAGGGGCCGCTACCCATCTGCCAAAACAGCCACGACAGGCACTCGGCGCGCGCGGCCGAGCCACCCGGCAACAACGCGCCGAACTTCTCCGCCAGGTACATCAAGATCGCGCCCGACTCGAACACGCGAACCGGCGCCTCGCCGCCGTGGTCTACGAGCGCAGGGATCTTCGAGTTGGGATTGATGTCGACGAAGCCGCTGCCGAACTGGTCGCCTTCATTGATCTTGATCAAGTGGGCGTCGTACTCGGCCCCCGCGTGGCCCAAGGCCAGCAGTTCTTCGAGCATCACCGTGACCTTGACGCCGTTGGGCGTGGCCAACGAGTACAGCTGCAGCGGGTGCTTGCCGACCGGCAGCGGCGCTTCGTGGGTCGGCCCTGCGATCGGGCGGTTGATCTTGGCGAACGCTCCGCCGTTTTCGGACTCCCACGTCCAGACTTTGGGAGGGGTGTATTCGGACGAGTCGTTCATCGGGTCCTCGGAGGCCTCGAGCGCATCGGCGCCGAGCCGGCCGCCTCGTACCCCGGAGTGTCCCGCCTGGGCACCGATGCGCGCAACTGGATGCGCTCGCATGGCGTCGGTGCTTGCCGAGCCCCGGTTCCTCGACTCCCCCGCCTCCAAGCCGCCCGCGGCGACTCCCGGTCGGCGCCGCGGGCTGGGCTCATCCGGCCCTCGCGCAGCGAACTACCACCCGAGCCGTCGTGTTTTTACAATCCTCCGTGGCCAGGCCGCGGCACGGTCGACATCGACACCTGGCCGGAGAACCCATCGTCATGAAGCTATCGTCCACCTTCGTCCTCGACGCCTTCGAACAAGCCGACCCCTACGACGAGGTCGATGGCGTCCCCCTCGCTCGCGCCGAGATCCGCAAGACGTTCAGCGGCGACATCGTGGGAACCGGGGCGGTCCAGATGCTCTCGGCCCGGAGCGCCGACGGAGGCGCGGGTTACGTCGCCCTCGAGCGCATCACGGGAACGATCGGTGGCCGCAAGGGCTCCTTTGCCCTGCTGCATATCGGCACGATGAGCGACGGCGCGACCTGGGGTCGGTGGCCGGTGGTGCCGGGCTCGGGAACCGGAGAGCTTGCGGGGCTGCGCGGTGAGGGGACGATCGAGATCCACGGCGACGGCACGCACGCCTTCCACTTGGACATCGAGCTCCCGCCCACCGCCGGCTGAGGCTCCCGCCCCCCGGCTCTTGCCTCGAATGCTGCCCCCGCCGTCGGGCTCGATCAGGGCGGGATGTAGCCCGCGCACGCTCCGGCCACGCCGGGGACAGCCCCGAGCAGGAACGTCGCGTACTCGGGCGCGCACACACCCCCCGCCGCCCCGGCGGGAAACGACTCGGCGAACTCGATCAGCCGCGGAGCAAACTCGGCGCCGACGGTGCCGTCCCAGGGGCCCGCGCATGCATTGGGAGCATCGAGTCCGACCAACGACAGCGCCACCACGTTGCTGGGGTAGCCGCCCTTGCGATCGGCGAGCGCCATGGCCCAGTCGGCGGGAGCACCCGAAGAGCCCCACGCGGTGTCGGGCTCGATCGCATCCTCTTCGTTGGTCACCACCACGACGACCAGCAGCGCGTCTTCGCGGAGGAACCCATTGTGGAACCCACCTGGCGCGAGGTTGTCGTCGGACAGCGCGTCCTGGAGCATGTCCATCGGGCGCTCGTTGGGAGAACCCGCGGTCCCCAACGCCAGCGCACACTCGAGCTCGGCGGCCAGCATCAGGCTCGACGAGACCATCCACGTCGAGCCGCCTTCGAACGGCAGGCAGCCGTCGCCCGTCGACTGGACGAACATCCCCTCGTCCGTGGTGATCACGCCGATGTGCACATCGGATATCAACGTGGGGATCGTGGCCTGCACCTGCTGCACGAACGCGAGCGCGCTGGCCCGCAGCCGGATCTGCTCCTCGATCATCGGCTCGGAGTTGTCGACCACGAACAGGATGTCGACGGCGGTGCACGGCTCGGGCGGAGGCAGGGCCTCGGTCGTGCTCG
>JAHZJA010000348.1 GCA_022601155.1 Deltaproteobacteria bacterium
GATGCCTTCGAGCCACTGCGGCCGCTCGTCGGTGACGTGCCGCTGTTCTCCTCCGAGCTGTCGGGGAAGTGGCACTGCGTCGAGGGCCGGATTCGGCTCAACACGCCCGGAGCGGCCGACGGCGAGCTGGAGTTTTGGGTCGACGATGCGCTTCAGGCGGGCCGGAACGATCTCGACTTGCGTGGTGGCTGGTCCGAGTACGGGATCAATGCCGTCGTCGTGGAGAACACCTGGCCCGGTGGAGTACCCGCTCCGCTGCGGCGCTGGGTCGACGATCTGGTCATCTCCACCGAGCCCATCGGATGCTCGGCTGCGCCCGAGGGCGCGTCCCCGAGCTGACCTGCGGTCGTTGGTGCCGAGCGCTTCGAGTCGGCTGACTCCGCCTTGGCCCCGCTGGTAACGGTCGGTGTCGGCATCCGTTGATCGGCTGCGAACCCTGGGTGCACCTCCTACCGGGTGCGTCCCTCCTCACTCCGCGCGTGACCGGACCGACCCGGTCGCGCAGTCGTTCGGCCGCGGTTGCGGATGTCGTCGTGGCATCGGTAGCCGCGGCCGGCCCTTTTCCTACCGCGGGGGCCTCCACGCACGCACGCATCGACCACCGACGCGTCAGCGCGTGCGGCAGCGGGGCTCGTCGTCCCCGCACTTGATGCGCACGTGGATGTGCGTGTCGTGTCCCGGCGAGTGTCGAACGACGGGGCGGCTGCTGCCGCTCCACCGCGGCCACTTGATGATGGGCTCGAGGGTCTCGGGTGTCTCCCCCATCGTGCGCGCCGCCTCGTACAGGTTTCGATGCCGGCTGATGTCCAGGAAGATGGTCTGGACCTGATCGGTCTCGACGAACGCCTTGACCAAGCCCCACGTCGCCAGCCAGTCGATCTCGTCGGCGTGGGGAGAGCCCAGCGTGGAGACGCCGGGCCACAGCGGGAGCCGAATGTCCACGTCGCGCCCGCTCTGATGCGAGACGTGCGGCGAGAACCGTCCGCCGCGGCGGCGGCTGATGGCGCCGATCACCACATCGCCCGTGAACCCGGTGTCGTGACGGAAGATCGCGAACGCGCGGTGGATCTGCTCGATGGTGTGGCTGCTGCCCCACAGCCCCGTGGTGGGGGTCTTGCGGGTGTACAGGTCGCTCAGCGGTAGCTGGATGCCGTTGGTCAATCGCCCGCGGTTCGGACGGCCGACGCTCAGCGCCCCGGGCTCGATGTCGAAGTGCTCGGGGATCGCCGGGCCCTCACCCGGATGGATGGTCTGCGGCCAGCCGGGGTCGACCCACAGCGTGAGCAACTCGCCGGGCACCAGCGTTCGCGTGCGCCAGTTGTACGCATGCAGATCCTTGAGCTCCACGCGGAAGCGCACCGCGATGTCCAGCCAGTTGTCTTCGGGAAGGATCTTCGTGCGGACCTTGTGTCGCGGGGCCGGGATTCGGCGCGCACGAACCCGCAGGCGGCGGTGGCCCTTGGGATAGGGGTTGTTGGGGTCCAGCCGCTTGTTCCAGCGCAGCAGGTTCTCTCGCGTGACGCCGTAGCGCACCGCGATCTGGTTGATCCGCTCGCGCGGCAGCACCCGGTGCTTGATCATGATCGGGCGCTCGGGGAACTCCGTCGGAGGCGCGGCCTCGAGTACCTCGGCCAGCGAGGCGACGATGGGGATGCCATCGTCGACGACCGGGACCTCGGGCTGCGACGCATGCTCAAGGACCGGGCCGATCCCGAGCGAGAGCAGCAAGGCTGCGCATCCAGTAGGCATCGAGAGAAGCGGGAGCCGGGGTACTGCCCGGGATTCGCAACCAGGAGTACCACACCCGCGCGTTGATTCTCGCGGGGCGATCCGCCACATTGACCCAGGCCGAAGATGCACCATGCCGCCGCTCGCGATGGGGCGCTACCATGCGGACATGCGGGGCTCTTGGTGGAAGAACGAACACGTGTGGGCGTCGGTCCCACGCTGGACGATGCCGTTGCTGGTGCTCGCCTTGGGCTGTGGCGACGACCGGGGGACGGATGTCGACAGCGGCTCGTCCACCTCGACCACGTCGCCCCAGACGACGACCGGAGGCAGCAGTACCGGGGTCGACCGCGGCGACTCGACCACCACGACCAGCATGACGACCGGGCTCGACTCGACCGGCTCTACGGGGCGGATGACGACGGGGCTCGATTCCACGGGGACCTCCGATGCGAGCAGCAGTGGCTCGGACTCCGGCGGCGAGCAGTCCCTCGCGCTCGACGACACCTACTTCGTGCGCCGAGACCAGGCCCCGCTGTTGGTCGATGCCGGGGCGGGCGTGCTGGCCAACGACATCGAAGCGATGGGCGGCGCGCTGACGGTGAGCGGGTCCGATGCGGCCAGTGCGGCCGGGGGGGTGGTCGATGTACAGGCCGATGGCAGCTTCTCGTACACGCCGCCCGCCGGGTTCATCGGCGATGACAGCTTCGGCTACACCGCCGACGACGGGGTCGGCCAGACCGCCGATGGCGTCGTGCGGGTGACGGTTGGTCCCGCGCAGCTGGCTCTGGGTGACGTCGCGGCCGGGATGGGCGGCTTCGTGATCGACGGCGAGTCCAGCGGCGACGAGTCGGGTGTCGACGTCAGCGGCGGTGGTGACATCAACGGTGATGGGCTCGACGATCTGGTCGTGACCTCGATCGAAGCTGGGGCCACGGCCGGGCGTGCGTGGGTCGTGTTCGGCAAGGCCGACGGCATGACGGTGGATCTTGCCGACGTGAGCGCGGGGGTGGGTGGGTTTCCCATCGAGGGCGAGAGCGCCGTGGATCCGGCGGCCATCTCGGCTGCGATCGTGGGCGATGTCAACGGCGATGGCCTGGCCGATGTGCTGATCGGAGCCCCCGACGCAGGCCTCGAAGGCCGGGCCTATCTGGTGCACGGCAAGGCCGACGGCGCGCTGGTCGATCTCGGCGATGTGGTGGGGGGCATCGGTGGCTTCGTGGTCCAGGGCGACAACTCCGGCGAGCAGCTGGGGGCGGCCGTCGACGGAGCGGGGGATGTCGACGGCGATGGACTGGATGATCTGCTGATCGGCGCGCCGGTCGGAGGCCCCATCCCCAACGGGGGGCGTGCCTATGTGGTGCTCGGCAAGACCGACACGCTCGCGGTCGACGGCGACGACGTGTTCATGGGCGCAGGGGGCTTTGTCATCCACGGCGCGGGCTTCGACGATTTCGCGGGCGAGTCGGTGGCGGGGGCGGGCGACGTCAACGCCGACGGCCTGGCCGATGTCGTGGTGGGGGCGGCGCTGGCAAACGCGGGCGGCCAGGGCAACTCCGGTCGTTGCTACGTGGTCTTCGGCCGCATCGAGACCAGCGTCATCGACCTGGGATCGCTCGGCAACGGTGGCTATGCCATCAACGGTGAGGACGGGCTCGACGAGGCGTGTCGGGCGGTCTCCGGGCTGGGGGACGTCAACGGAGACGGCCTGTCGGATGTCGCGGTGGGGGCCCCGTTCGCCGAGAACACTCTGGCGCTACAGGGCCGGGTGTACGTGGTCCATGGCAAGGGAGACACCTCGACCATCGCGCTGACGGACGTGGCCGCGGGGATGGGCGGGTACGTGCTCGACGGAGAGGCGCTCGGTGATTTCGCCGGCACCGCGGTCGGAGGCCCTGGCGACATGGATGGTGATGGATTTGCCGACGTGATC
Organism: Deltaproteobacteria bacterium; assembly: GCA_022601155.1. Classification (GTDB taxonomy): domain Bacteria; phylum Myxococcota_A; class Polyangia; order Nannocystales; family Nannocystaceae; genus Paraliomyxa. Next base: position 3,662 of record JAHZJA010000348.1, read on the forward strand.
GTCGGCACGGCCAACGTCGATGTGCCCGGCGTATTCGCGGGCCGGGGGTATGTCGTGTTCGGCAAGACCAACGGCGTCCCCGTGCCGCTGACCGATCTCTCGCAGCGCCTGGGCGGCTTCTATCTCGACTCCGAGGGGGCCATCGACGACGTGGGCTGGGCGGTGTCCGGTGCGGGCGATGTGGATGGCGATGGATTCGCCGACGCCATCATCTCGGCGCGACGGGCGGACCCTCCCGGTGTCTCCGACGGGGGGCGAAGCTACGTGGTGTTCGGCGGCAACTATGGTGGGGTGACCCACCTTGGAGGGCCGGGTGACGACGAGATCACGGCCAGCAGCGGGGTCGATGCGATCGTGGCTGGTGCGGGCGCGGATCTGGTCCACGGCCTGGGGGGCTCCGACGTGCTGTATGGCGGGGCGGGTGACGACGTCCTCGGCGTCAGCAACGGCCAGTTCTTCCGGGTTCGCGGGGGCAGCGGGTTCGACACGCTCGCCTTCGAGGACGGAGGGGTACAGCTCGACCTCACCGTGGTGCCCAATGTGGCGATCGTCGGAATCGAGGCCATCGATCTCACCGGTGACGGCGACAATGTCCTGATGCTCGCGTTGGATGATCTGCGAGCGATGGTCGGCCCCTCCCGAACCCTTCGGCTCTTGGGCGACAGCCTCGATGCCGCGGAGGTCGATCTGAGCGCGGGCTCGTTCTCCGATCTCGGGGTGATGGACGGTGTTCACCGATGGAGTGACGGCACCTACACCCTGGAAGTGGTGGAGCCGCTCGGGGCAATCGTACTGTTGTGAGGTGCTCGGCAGCGCACCGTCCGCGTGACGTGGGGCGAAGTTGTGCCCCCGTGCGCGGTTACGGGACCGCCCCGGGCCGCGCATCGTCGTAGCCATGCCGGCCGTCGTCCCGGATAATACCCGGCACGGTGTTCGAAGCTCCCGATTTTGCGGCGTCGCTGTGCCGCTTCGTGCACGAGTATCAAGGCTCGCGTCACCAGGCCGTACGCCTGGCGCCCGACGTGTTCAGCTTCTACGCCCGATTGATGATCGATCCTCGGCTCCCGCGTGGAGGTCGTCATGTGGTGACTTCCGTGCTCGCGTATTTCGTCGTGCCCGACGACGTGATGCCAGAGGCCGAGCTGGGCCCCATGGGACTGATGGACGATCTGTTCGCGGCCGCCCACGCTTACCGCACGCTGCGGCGCGAGCTCCCTGCGGCGCTCATCAGCGATGCCTGGAGCGGCGACATCCCCCTCGACGAGGCGATGTCCGTCGTCTACAGCGAGACGAGAGCCGAGCTGGGCCGCCGTACCAAGGACGTGCTGCGGATGGCCGGGCTCGCCTGACGGCGTCCGGCGTCTCCCGGCCCGTGCCCGCACTCATCGCGGGAAGATCAGCACCCCCGTGTGGACCGGCCGCACCGCAGCGTTCGATCGATGTCCGCTGACGATCTCGGTGGTCGCGAGGTCGCATGCCGTGTTGCCCACGACCATGCGCTTGGAGGAGCCCCCGTCGAGGTTGGTGGCGCGGTGACAGCCCAGTGCCAACAGGAGTCGGGCGACGCCGGCCAGCGTCATTCCCAGTGCGCGGTCGAAGTTGCGCCCATCGATGGCGGCGAACACCAACTGTCCGTCCTCGGTGAGACCGGCGGCCAGCCGCGGGAGCAGATTGCGATCGCCAGTCTCGTCCTGGGAAAACGTGACCGGAGGGGCCGAGCCCCAAAAGTCCTCCGCTCGCATCTCGAGTACGGGGCGGCCGGCTTCGAGCAAGACCGGTCCCCCTGCAATCCCCGCGTGGACGGGCCCCCGCGAGCCCTGCACGTCGCGGTAGGTGATGCGATCACCGACCTGCAGCGACGTTCCGGGCGGGACGGCCACCACGAATCCATTGAGCGGTACGGCCAAGTCGTGGCCGGCGGCGATGACCGTGTTGCCCACGAGCGCCACGCTCGCTTCGGCGGGTCCTCGACGCCCCGACGCCCGGTTGACCACGGCGGTGGGTCGCCAGCGTCGTCCGTCGGGCGCCTCCAGCTCGACGGCAGTCATGCCGATCCGCTCGATGGAGATCGCGCCGCCAGCATCGACGAGCAAGGCACCACGCCGGAACACGGGCGGGGACAGCACTTGCCCTCGCTGGACCAACAACCCCACGGGGTCGTACCGCTTCGAGGGGGCGACGATGTCCGGCTCGGAATAGAGGAAGAACCCTCCAGAGACGGCCGCGGTGGCCCCACGGGTCTGGACGTAGTCGGCAAAGGTCCCGCCTCGGGCCACGTGGTCGCGGCAGTCGTCCACTTCCAGTCGAGCGCGGCTGGGATCGATGCGGAGCAGGTTGACGTGCAGCGGCCCCACGTCGCTGCCACCCTCGATGCGGGCGTGCTCCACTCCATTGCAGACGGTGACCCAGGCGGCGGCGGCCACTCGATCTTCCAGCGGCGTCCCGGCAGCGTGGCCTCGGCGATGGCGGTGGAGCCCCACGTGGCTGTAGTAGAAGTCTGCCAAGGCCCGAATCCGGGTGGCGCGGGCCTGGGGCGCGCGGACGATCGTGGTGGCGCGCTGTCGCAGGCCCACCCGCAACAATCGGCCGACGGGGTCTTCGAGCTGCGCGATCGCGGTGTCGACGGTCCGCAGACGCCGAGCGAACAGCTCGGCCTGGGCTCGATCGACCTCGGAGGCGAGCGCGTCGGCGACCTCGTCCAACGAGTCACCGAGGCGGACCCGCTCGAACGCCTCGAAATCGTCTGCCCACGGCTGTTCCGGGGGGGCAGGGGGGCCGCCGCGAGGCTCGGGCCCTGCGAAGCATCGCAGTACGGCCACGGTTTGCGCGTCCACGTGATGGTCGCGAGCGAAACGTCGTGCTGCGTCGAGCCAGGTCGGCACTACCCACAGTGTGACATCGGTCGAAACATCTGCGCCTTCGGGCCTGTCGGTTGGGCTTGATGCACAATGTGGGGATGGGATGGCGAACAGTCGGTAATGCCCGGCACTGGTCACGAAACCCTAGAACTTAAATCTGTCCACGAAGCAATCGCGGGCTTGCGGATGCACCCATTCGACCACCATCCTTGAAACGGTGGCGGAGTTCGATGTCAGTGTCGACGAGGATTGCGGTACCGTGATCCTGGATCGCGACGCGGCACCGACGTCTCGTGGCGAAGCTTCCGACGACGATGGGCTGGGGCTGCGCTCGGGAGACCGCGTGGGCCGCTACCGGCTCGTCCAGCGGCTGGGTGCGGGCGGAATGGGGGTGGTCTGGGTCGCGCACGACCCCCGCCTGGAGCGAACGGTGGCCATCAAGCTCCTGCACGAGCGGCGTCGACGGAGCTCATCGATGGCCCGGGAGCGCTTGCGCCGTGAGGCGCTGGCTCTGGCTCGACTGTCACATCCCAACGTGGTGGCCATCTATGACGTCGGAATCCACGAAGACCGTGTGTTCTTGGCGATGGAGCACATCGAAGGGCGTACGCTCGACCAATGGGCGCTACGCGGGCCCAGCGTGACCGAAGCGCTCGACGTGTTCGTTCAGGCCGCGGCGGGGCTGGCCGCGGTGCACTCGGCGGGGTTCGTCCACCGCGACTTCAAGCCGGCCAACGTGATGATCGACCACGAGGGGCGGGTGCTGGTCATGGATTTCGGGCTCGCCCGCATTCACGACCCCGACAGCGTCTCGGATCACGAACCCTCGTCTCCTGCATTGCCAGCGTCGGCGTCGGCCACCCTGCCCGACATCCCGGCCTCGATCTCGTGGAGTACCGGCGCCTCGGCGGGGTTCTCCACGGCGCTGACCGGCGACGGGGTGATCATGGGGACCCCGGCGTACATGGCTCCGGAGCAGCACCTCGGTGAAGGCGCTGACGCCCGCGCCGATCAGTTCTCGTTCTGCGTGGCGCTGTTCGAAATGGTGATCGGCCGACGCCCGTACCAAGGCAAGACGGCCAAACAGCTCGCCTCTCAGAAGATCCAACATCGCCTCGACTTCGGTGGTGGCCTCCATCGATTGCCCGGGGGGCTGCGTCGCCTGCTGCGCAAGGGCATAGACCCGGAGCCTGCCCGTCGCTTTCCCAACATGCTGGCCGTGCGCCGCCAGTTGCTCTCGCATCTGCACCCCTCGGTGCGTCGCCGACCGGCCGCGTTGCTCGCCGTCGGGGCGCTGGGCTTGGGTGCAGCCGGCTGGGCGAGCCTGGGCGGTACGGGTCCCGAGGTTTGTGACGGCGGTGCCACGGCGATGACCGAGACCTGGAACGACGAGGCTCGGGCGCGCCTGCACCGTTCGTTCTCTGCCACTGCGCTCAGCTATGCCGCCGATGCGGCGCGGCGGACCACCGACCGTCTCGATACCTACGCAGAGGACTGGGTCCACGCGTTCCACGATGCCTGCGCCGTGGTCTCTCAGGACGAAGACGCGACGGCGGTGCTCGACCTCCGCATGGATTGCCTCGACGATGCGCACGCATCGATGGGCGCGACCCTCGAACTGCTCGTCGAGGCCGACGCGACCACC
>JAHZJA010000349.1 GCA_022601155.1 Deltaproteobacteria bacterium
CCGATATCGGAGCGTTTGCAATGATGTCCAGCTCGCGGTCGGTGGCTCGGGTCACGCAGCTGTCGTCGGCGACGCCGCTGGCCGATGCCGAGGTTCAGCTGTTTCGGGCCAAGCCTTCGCTGCCGGTGCGTCCCATCGGAGAGCCGGGGCGCACGGACGCGCGAGGCATCGCCTCCCTGCCGGACGTGGGCTCCACCCCGCGTGGGAGCGGCCTCGTGCTGGTGCGGAGCGGGGCGGGCGACGATCGCTTCGTGATGGGGCCGCATGTCCTCGAGCGGCTTGGCAAGGGCCCCGGCAAGGGCTTCGCGAAGGGAGAGAGCGTCCTGGCATCGGTCGTGACCGAGCGTCCGCTGTACCGGCCAGGTGAGACGATCCACGTGGTGGGCTGGGCCACCGTCAGCACGCCGCACACGTCCAGTGGCCTTCGTCCGGTACCCAAGCGAACCAAGGTCGAGATCGCGCTGCTCGACCGGTTCGATGAGGTCGTCATCCGTCGCACGGTCGCGGTGAAGGACTACGGCAAGTTCTGGGTGAAGCTGGCGCTCGCCGAAGACCTACGACTGGGGCGCTACACCGTGCAGGCCAAGGTGGCTGAGACCACGGCCAATGCCCATGTCCGGCTGCGGCGGTTTCGAACGCCGCCGTTCGCCGTCGATGCGGGCATCGACCAGGGCGACGTCGTGCACGGGGCGACGCCCAAGGTCACCGCGGGTGCCTCCTACTACTTTGGAGGACGCGTTCCCATCGCACATGCCCGCCAGAACAATCAGTGCTCACCGACCCGGTTCCGCCCGCCGGGCCTGGAGCCGCAGTGGGTCGTGGGCGCACCCGATGAGCCGTGGCCGTCGATGCACTCCTGGAATCGTTCGCTCACGGTCGACCCCGAGCAGGAGGGGCGCGTCGACTACACGATCGACCTGTCGAGGCTCGAGACTGCTTGGCCGTATCGATGCCTCAGCAGCGTCGCCATCCAGGACGCGGCGGCGGCCGAGGTCGGGGCCGAGGCCCGCGTCACGGTCCATCCTTCGCGTTATCTGCTGATGGCCCTGCCGACCAAGCGGGTGGAGGTCGGGGACTCGGTCTCGTTGCCCATCCGCTCGGTCGACCATCAAGCCGCTCGCACGGCACCGGTGCCCGTCACCGTCCGGGTCCAGCACCGGTACTGGGACAACAACGCCAAGGGCCGCTGGGTGGAGCGCGAGCGCACGTTGCCGCGTTGCCGCGTGAAGACTACGGCGGAGGGAGACGACCCCGTCTGCCGATTGGGCTCATTGGAGCGCGGCTCCTACACGATCGAGGCCGCGACGACCGACGGACCGCCCGCGACGATCGAGCGTACCCTGTGGGTGGGACCACGCTGGAAGCGACCTTCTTCGACCAAACCCAAGGGGCTCGAGATCGAGGTCAGCGATCCTGAGCCGCGTCCGGGCGACATCGTGACGGTGACCGTGCGCTCTGCGGCCTCCAGCGGGGCAGGGGTCATCGCGCTGATGCACGGGGGGCTGCGTACGGTCGAGCCGTTCCAGCTCCGCGACGGCCGCCACGAGCACACCTTCACCGTCGTGGATGCGTGGGTTCCCTCGGTCGAGGTGGAGGCGGTGTTGGTCCATCCGGCCACGGCCACGCGGGAGGCCTTGGTCGAGACCGACACCGCACGGCTGCGGGTCTCGGCGGAGCATCGTGCGTTGCAGGTCGAGGTCACCGCACCCGACGTCAGCGCGCCTCGTGACACCATTCCCATCGCACTGACACTGCGTGATGCCGCAGGGGATCCCGTCGCGGGGCACGTGGCGTTGTGGGCGGTCGACGAGGCCGTGCTCTCGCTGGCCGAGCCGGTGATGCCCGATCTCGTCGCCGCGTTCGTCGTCGACGCCGGCCGGCAGACCGACCTCCGTCATAGCTACGACGAGCGCATGTTTCCGTACGTCAAACGCGCTGACCCCTATGAGTTTGGGTGGGGGCGCGGGTTCTCGGCGAGCGGCTACGGCCGCGGAGGAGGCGGCACCGGCTCCGGGTTTGGGCACGGGGCGGGCAGCATGGCGGGCAAGTCGCCGACGCGCAGCAACTTCGAGGCCACCCCGATCTTCCTCGGCGACGTGGAGGTGGGCGCAAGCGGTCGCGCGACGGCCAACGGCACCCTGCCCGACAATCTCACCACGTTCAGGATCACCGCGATCGCCTCGGCGAAGCTGCCGGGGGGCGACGCCGTCGGCCGTTTCGGCCACGCCGACACCCGAGTTCGGGTGACCGCACCGCTGGTGCTCCAGGCGGCATTGCCTCGTCATCTGCGGCCAGGCGACGACGCGCAGGTGGCCGCCTTGATCGACAACCTCGGCGGCCCCGCGGGGATCGTGACCGTCCAAGCCAGCATCGACGACGGAGACGGGGTGGCAACCCTGACCTCACCGATGACGATGGTCGAGCGCATCGAAGCCGGAGGTCAGATCCGAGTGCCGTTCCGGCTGCGAGCGTTGGGCCCCGGTGAGCCCCGGGTCACACTGTCGGCCACCCTCGCGGCGGAACAGGGCGACGTGCGCTTGTCGGATGCGGTGGAGCTGCCGCTGCCGATCGAGGTCGAGCGTGGGCTCATCCGTCAGGTTGCCGTCTATGGTTCGCTGGCCGACGACGAGCCCGCTGCGATTGCAATGAAGCGCCCGGACGCGGCCCGGCCTGGCGCGGGCGGAGTGGATGTGGCGCTCAGCTCCACGCTGCTGGGCGGTGCCGAAGACATGGTCGACGGGCTGGTGCAGTACCCGTACGGGTGTCTCGAGCAGACGTCCAGCCGACTGCTGCCGTTGGCCGCGCTGGGCGAGCTGGCGCGGCACTATCCATTGAAGGTCGGCGAGCTCGACAGCTTCGTGCGCCAGGGCGTGATGCGGCTGCAGAGCATGCAGGTCGGCGGTGGCGGGTTTGCCTACTGGCCGGGCGACCCTCATGTGCACGTGTACGCCACCGCCTATGCCACATGGATCCTGCAGATGCTGTACGACGAGGGCTACCCTGTGCCGGCCCGGCTGCTCGAGGATCTGCGGGGCTTTCTCACCGAGCGGATCGACGACTGGACCACACGCGGCACGCCTACGGCTCACGACGACATCCACTTGGCCATGGCGCTTCACGCCCTGGCCGCCGGTGGCAAGGCTCCAGCCAAGGCCTTGGGGCTGGTCTACGAGCGGCGGGGACGGCTGCCCACGTTCACCCGAGCCATCGTGTTGCTCGCGTTGTCGGAATCCAACGCCGATGATCCACGGGTCGACACCGTTGCCCAGGAGTTGCTGTCGGGTCTCGATGAGCGCGACGGCTTTGCCCACGTGCGTGACGATGGGCGCTGGCTCTCCAGCTTCTTCGATTCGGGCCCGCGAACGGAGGGGATGGTCCTGCTGGCGCTGCTCCATACGGTGCCCGACGATCGTCGGGTGAAGAAGCTCGCCCGCGGCTTGATGGAGCTGCG
>JAHZJA010000350.1 GCA_022601155.1 Deltaproteobacteria bacterium
AGGCCGAGCCCAACGACGATCCTGCCCGGGTCAAAGCACTGTTGGTCGCGCAGGTTACCCAACGTGTGCGCTGGGAGGCATCGGTGCGCAAGGCAGTGCACATGGGTGTCGAGCAGGGGATAGAGGTTGGCCACGGCAAGGTGATCGCGGGACTCGTGCGGAGAATCGCGCGCGAGCTTCCCGTCAAGAGCGCGGCTTCCCCGACCGACATCGCTGTGCTAGAGGGCTAGCGCCATGGCTGAAGCAGATCTGCCGCAGGGCCTCCCACAGTCGCTGTGCTTGACCGGAAGGCGGGCATTGGTGACCGGCGGCTCGCGTGGAATCGGTCGATCGATCGCGCTGATGCTCGCGGCTCGTGGCGCCACGGTGGCGGTCAACTACAACGCCTCCGAGGGCCCGGCCGCCGAGGTCTGCGAACAAATCCGCGCGGCAGGTGGCACCGCCATCGCAGTGGGCTTCGACGTCGGCGATGCCGAGGCGGCCGAGGCCGGCATCAAGCGCGTCGTGGAGGAGCTGGGCGGTCTCGAGATTCTGGTCAACAACGCTGGAATCTCGATCGATGCCTTGTTGCTGCGCGCCCGCGGTGAAGACTTGCAGTCCATCTTGCGCACGAACGTCGAGGGCACGTTCACGTGCTGCAAGATCGCGGCGCGTCAGCTGCTCAAGGCGCGCGACAAGGGTCGCATCATCAATCTCAGCTCGGTCGTCGGCGAGCAGGGCAACACGGGCCAGTCCATGTACTCCGCCTCGAAGGCGGCGGTGCTCGGCCTGACCAAGTCACTCGCCCAGGAGCTCGCGTCTCGCGGCGTCACCGTCAACGCGGTGTCGCCCGGATTCATCGAGACCGACATGACGGCAGCCAGCCTCGCGGGCGCCGCTCGCGATGCGCTGCTCGCCAAGATCCCGCTGCGCCGCGTCGGCGCGCCGGACGAGGTCGCCGAGGCGGTCGCCTTCCTCGCGTCGCCTGCAGCCAGCTACATCACCGGTCACGTTCTGCGGGTCAACGGCGGTCTGGCGACCTGAGCCAACCACCTCTCGAGTTGTTCCCCGCACACCACGCCAAACGCGTACAAACCCCCAAAGCGCCTGCCAACGCTCGTTTCAAGGAAACTACCGTCATGTCCGACATCAGCAGCAAGGTCAAAGAGATCGTCGCCGATCAACTCGACGTTCAGCTCGACGAGGTCGAGGACTCCAAGTCCTTCACCGACGACTTGCAGGCCGACTCGCTGGCCATCGTCGAGTTGGTGCTCGCACTCGAAGAGAAGTTCGACGTGAAGATCCCCGACGACGACGTCGACAAGATCAAGACCGTCGGCGACGCGATCAAGTACATCGAGAGCAATAAGTGAGCCCCGGTGAGGCGGTCGGCGCTGTGGCGCCCGCCGCCTCGGCTCGGCACCCCTTGCTGGTGCCGGGTCACGGGTCGGACAATCCATGGCACGTCGACGAATTGCGATTACCGGCATTGGCCTGATCTCCCCGCTCGGGGTTGGAACCAAGGCCACATGGGATGCGGTGCAAGCGGGGCAGTCGGGCATTGGGCCCATCACCACCTTCGACGCCAGCGAGTTCACCACCCGCATCGCAGGTGAGGTCGATGGTTTCGATCCTCTGGACTGGGGGATCAAGAAGCGTGAACTGCGGCAGATGGACCGCTTCATCCAATTTGGCCTGGCCGCATCGCAGATGGCGATGGAGGAAGCCGGACTCGTGGATGATCTACCGGATCCCGAGCGCTTCGGCTGCTACGTCGGCGCAGGGATGGGAGGCCTGGGTGGCATCGAGGCCACGTGGAGCTCGGTCCAAGAAAAAGGCCCCCGCCACGGCATCAGCCCTTACTTCACGCCCTCGGTGATCATCAATCTGGCCCCCGGCCAGATCTCGATGCGCTACCGCTGCCAGGGTCCCAACATGAGCATGGTCTCCGCCTGCTCGACCGGGGCGCACTCGGTGGGTGAAGCCGCGCGGGTGATCGAGCGTGGCGACGCCGACGTGATGCTCGCGGGGGGGACCGAGTCCACCATCACCTCGCTGGGCATCGGGGGTTTTTGCTCTTCACGGGCGCTCAGCCAGCGCAACGACGAGCCGACCAAGGCCTCGCGACCGTTCACGCTGAGCCGCGACGGCTTCGTGCTGAGCGAGGGCGCGGCCCTGATGGTGCTCGAGGGGTGGGACCGAGCCAAGGCCCGCGGGGCCAACATCATCGCCGAGCTGGTCGGCTATGCCGCCAACTCCGATGCGCATCACATGACGATGCCCGCCCCCGGCGGCGCGGGAGCGCAGCGATGCATGAAGCTGGCGCTGGCCGATGCCGGCCTCGCCCCCGAGGCGATAGGCTACATCAACGCCCACGCGACCTCGACCATCGCCGATGCCATCGAGACCAACGCCGTGCGCGAGGTGTTTGGCGCGCATGCCAAGAAGGCCCTCGCCGTCAGCTCCACCAAGTCGATGCACGGACACTTGCTGGGTGCCGCCGGCAGCCTCGAGCTGGCCCTGTGCGCGCTCGGAGTCCGCGACGGCGTGTTGCCGCCGACGATCAACCTCGACGATCCCGACCCCGAGTGCGATCTCGACTACGTGCCCCACGAGGCCCGTCGCGTGGGGGTCGAGTACGCGATGTCCAACAGCTTCGGTTTCGGAGGCACCAACGCCGCCGTGATCGTCAAGAAGGCGGACTGATGTGATGCGGGTCTACGTTGGCAACGACCACGGCGGTGTCTCGCTGCGACAACCTCTGCTGAAGTGGTTGGGCGAACATGGGCACGAGGTCGTCGCCACCGAGGGCCCCGCGCAATCGGGGGAATCGGTCGACTATCCCGACATCGCCGCGGTCGTGTGCCGCAAGGTGCTGGCCGACCCGGGCAGCTACGGGCTGCTGGTGTGTGGCACGGGCCAGGGCATGGCGATCTCCGCCAATCATGTGCCCGGAATTCGGGCTGCACTGGTCAGCGATGTGTTCAGCGCCCGCATGGCTCGCGAGCACAACGACGCCAACGTCGTGTGCATGGGTGAGCGCGTGCTGGGCCCGGGCCTCGCCGTCGATCTCCTGGCCGCGTTCTGTGCGGCAACCTTCGCCGGAGGTCGCCACGCACGGCGGGTGGGCAAGATCGAAGCGATTGCTGCGGCCGGGGACGGAGGCCCGGCCGCCGCGACCAGGAGCTGAGCACCGTGCTGTGTCCGGTCTGTCGCAGCGCGAGCACCAAGGTGCTCGATTCCCGCGACGGCCGTGACGGCCTGTCGGTCAGACGCCGACGCTCCTGCAACGCCTGCGGGCACCGCTTCACCACCCACGAGCGCATCGAAGAGACGCTGCCGATGGTCGTCAAGCGCGACGGCGGTAAGCAGGCCTTCGATCGCGACAAGCTCCTGCGTGGACTTCAGCTGGCCTGTCGCAAGCGTCCGGTGCGACGCGAGCAGCTCGACGCCGTGGTCCAGCAGGTCGAGCAGTGGTCGTCGACGCGCGGCGACCGAGAAATCTACGCGGCCGAGGTCGGCGACCGCGTGATGCACCACCTGTACGAGCTGGACGAGGTCGCGTACGTGCGATTCGTGTCGGTCTATCGCAGCTTCGAGTCGGTCGCGGAGTTCTCGAACCTGCTGCGCGAGATGGAGAAGGCCGAGAAGGTCGATCCCGAGGGACAGCGCACCCTGTTCGAGGCGATGGGGCGCAGGCGCGATGGGTGACCGCAAGGGCCTCGACGAGGCCATGATGCGCGCGGTTCGACTGGCGCGGGCAGGGCTGGGATCGACCTATCCCAATCCGTGTGTCGGCGCGGCCGTCGTTCGGCGCGGCGTGGTGCTGGGGGCCGCCCGCAGCCGTCCCACCGGGGGAGCGCACGCCGAGACTCAGGCGCTGCGCAAGGCCGGGGCCAAGGCTCGTGGGGCCACGTTGGTGGTCACCCTCGAGCCCTGCTGCCATCAGGGCCGGACCGCGCCGTGTACCGCCGCGATCATCGAGGCGGGGATCCGAACGGTCGCCATCGGTGTTCGCGATCCTGCGACCCACGTCGACGGCAAGGGCATCCGCGCGCTTCGGCGGGCGGGCATCGATGTGCAGGTCGGGGTGCAGCGGGCCGCGTGCGAGGCGGTGCACGAGCACTATCTGCACCACGTTCGTCAGGGGCGGCCGTTCGTCACGCTCAAGGCGGCCAGTTCGCTCGACGGACGTATCGCCACCGCGGCCGGCGACAGCCGCTGGATCACGGGGGAGGCGTCGCGACGGCACGTCCATCGATTGCGGGCGCAGCACCACGCGATTGCGGTGGGGGCCGAGACGGCGCGGCTGGACGACCCCGGGCTCGATGTTCGCTGGGTCTCGGGCGTCGATCCCATCCCGGTGGTGTTCGACTCACGGCTGTCACTCGGCGCCGCTGGGGCGCCCGCGCTGCGGATCCTTCGGCCGGGGACGATGGTCTTGCATACGGCGCGAGCCTCGGCGCGGGCACGGGCGCGGGTCGCGAAGTCGGGGGTGACGCTGCTCGAGGTCCCCGACGACGGCGCGGGCCACGTGGACGTGGACGCCGCCCTCCTGCAGCTGGGTGATCGCGAGATACGCTCGTTACTGGTCGAGGGCGGCGGACGGCTGCACGGAGCGTTCTTTGCCGCAGCCGCGTGGCAACGGGCCTATCTGTACCAGGCGCCCAAGATCCTCGGCGATGGCCGCGGCGTGGTCGCTGGAGTCGCGTGGTCCTCGGTGGCGCAGGCGCCCGCGTTGCGCGTGGAGGGACGGCGCACCTTGGGTCCCGACGCACTCACGGTGGTGGTGCCAGGCGACCCCACCGCCCGGTGACCCGGCCCGGGCCAGGTTGGTCGACCCCCGGGCTGCCCTGCGGTAGAACCCGAGCGTGTTCACCGGTCTGGTGCAGCTGGTCGGAACGTTGGGTGCTCGGCGCCCGGGTCCGCAGCAACAAACCCTGGTGATCGAGGCGCGTCTCGAGGCCCGCGACCGAGTGCTCGGCGCTTCGGTGGCGATCAACGGGGTGTGTCTCACCGTCACCGAGTCCGACGCGGACCAGTTTGCGGTCGACGCAGCGTTCGAGACGTTGCAGCGCACGACGCTGGGCGACCTGGCCGTCGGGGCTGCACTCAACCTCGAGCCTGCACTCCGGGTGGGGGACGCGTTGGGGGGGCACCTCGTCTCCGGTCATGTCGACGGCGTCGGGCGTGTGCGCTCGGTCGAGGCACGCGGAGACGCCCGTGAAATCTGGGTCGATGTGCCCCCGGAACTGATGCGGTTTTGTGCGGCCAAGGGTTCGATCTGTATCGAGGGCACCAGCCTGACCGTCAACGAGATCGACGCCAAGGGTCTGTCCGTCGGCCTGGTGCCGCACACCCTGCAGGCCACTACCTTGCATGCCCTTGCCGCCGGCGCCGGGGTCAACCTCGAGGTCGATCAGATCGCGCGCTACGTCGCTCGCCTGCTCGACCACCGGGCCGATGTCGCTGCGGCGCCCGGCCTGTCGGTGGATGATTTGCTCGAAGCCGGCTACCTCGATCCAGGAGAAGGCCGTCGGTGACTTCCAGCAAAGACCCCATCGCCACCATCAAGACCGCGCTCGACGTGATGCGACGCGGGGGAATGGTGGTGTTGGTCGATGATGCCGATCGCGAGAACGAGGGCGACTTGGTCATCGCGGCCGAGCACTGTCGTCCCGACGACATCAACTTCATGTGCAAGTGGGGACGAGGGCTGGTGTGCTTGGCGCTCAGCCCCGCCCGCGTCGACACGCTGCGCCTGCCGATGATGGTCCGCACCGATCAGGGGCACATGGGCACGGCGTTCACCGTGTCCATCGAGGCCCGCACGGGAGTCACCACTGGAATCAGTGCGGCGGATCGTGCTCGCACCGTCCAGGTGGCGGTGGACGAAGCCGCCGGACCCGACGATCTATGTAGCCCGGGCCATGTGTTTCCGCTGCGGGCACAGCCAGGCGGCGTGCTCGTGCGCTCGGGCCACACCGAGGGCGCCGTCGATCTGGCGCGCTTGGCCGGACTGCGACCGGCGGGGGTGATCTGCGAGATCATGCGTGACGACGGCGAGATGGCGCGCATGGACGACCTCGAGGGGTTCGCCGCGACGCACGACCTGCCGATCCTCAGCATCGCCGACCTGATTCGCTATCGGCTCGAGAGCGAGACGCTGCTCGAGGAACTGCCGCCGACGTCGGTGGCACCTGCGGCGCTGGGGCTGCCCGAGGCCGCGGGGTGGAGCGTGCGAACGTTCCGCTCGACCGTCGAGCCGCTGGTGTACTACCTCGCGTTTTGCAAGGGCGACCTGGCGTTGCACGGCCCCGACGACGCGGTGTTGCTGCGGGCCCAACGGGGGCAGGTGCTCGACGACGTGTTCGGTATCGGCGGCACGGGATCCGGCCAGCGTCTTCGCGCCGCGTTTCGTCAGATCGAGCGAGCCGGTCGCGGGGTGTTCTTGTACGTGCTGGGCTCGCCCATGGGTGATGCCGGACGGGCGCTCAAGGACAGGTCTGCCCCCACCAGCGGGCGCGGGCTCAAGCCCGCGGAGTCGGGCTTCCGCCAGTTCGGCCTGGGAGCGCAGGTGCTGCGCACCATCGGCCTCGAGCGCATTCGAGTGATCACCGACAATCCCCGCAAGATCGTGGGTGTGTCGGGCTTCGGCATCGACGTGGTGGGCAGCACACCCATCGAGGCGGACTAGTCGATGAGCGCGCGTGCGCCACGGATCCTGCTCGGGGTCAGCGGGGGCATCGCGGCCTACAAGGCGCCGACGTTGGTGCGGGCGTTCATCGCCGCCGGGTGTGAGGTGCAGGTGGTGATGACCCCGGCCGCCCAGGCGTTCACGACGGAGATGGCACTGTCGACGGTCAGCCGCCGACCCGTGCGCTCGCACTTGCTCGACGCCTCCGAAGAAGGACGGGTCGGGCACATCGAGCTCGCCGACTGGCCCGACCTGGTCGTCGTCGCGCCGGCCACCGCAAACGTGATGGCTCGGGCCGCGGCAGGGATGGCCGACGACCTGCTCACCACGGTGTTGCTCGCGACGCGGGCGGCCGTGCTGTGGGCCCCGGCGATGAACACCAACATGTGGAGGCACGCGGCAACCCAGGCCAACCTCGGCACCCTGGCGTCGCGCGGGGCGAGCTTCGTTGGCCCCGATCGAGGCGAGCTGGCCTGCGGCTGGGTGGGGGAGGGGCGCATGATCGATCCCCCCGTCATCGTCGAGCGCGCGCAGCAGCTGTTGGCCGCGCCCGACGTCGCGTCGTCGTGGGAGGGCCGGCGGGTGCTGGTCTCCGCTGGACCCACGCGTGCGTACCTCGATCCGGTTCGGTTCCTCACCAACGCCTCCACCGGGGCGATGGGGTTTTGCCTCGCCCAGCAGGCGGCCGCGCGCGGGGCCGAGGTCACGCTGGTGGCGGGCCCCGTGGAGCGCAGCACTCCGCCGGGCGTCCGCCGTGTCGATGTCCACACGGCCGACCAGATGCTCGCCGCCATGAGCGAGTCGCTCGAGGAGGCGCGCCATGACTTGGTCGCGATGGTGGCCGCCGTCGCCGACCTCGCACCGCGAAGCCCCAGCGCGGGCAAGCTGGCCAAGGCGGCGCTGCCCGAGGCGCTGACGGCTGGAGCCTGGGTGGAAGGAGTCGATGTGCTCGCCACGTTGACCGAGCGCTTTGCCGATCGCGCCTCGTTCCTCGGCGTTGGTGCGCAGACGGTCGAGCACGATCATCTCGTGCGCGAGGAACTGCTCGCTGCCGGTCGCGACAAGCTGGCGCGCAAGCGCTGCGATGCGATCTTCGTCAATCGGGTGGGGGTGCCCGGGGTCGGCTTCGGCAGCGACACCAACACCGGGTTGCTCGTGCACGACGACGGGCAAGTGCACGATGCCGGACCGCCCACGCCCAAGCTGGCGTTGGCCGGATGGCTGCTCGATCGGATGGCGGAGCGCTCGGGTCGAGGGGACCGATGACCGACACCGCGACCTTGGCCCGGCAGCTCGCCCGCACCCTCGAGCATCTGAGCGCGACGTGGGACATCCAGTACGTGGGGCAGGGGCCGATGCCGGCGCCCGAGGGGGCGACGCCCAGCGGCGACCCACCGCCGGGCGAGGCGACGGTACCCGAGTTGGACTCCGAGCCCGCGGTGGAGACCCCCGGTGTGCCGGACGCTGCTCCCGCGGTGGCGACGACCGCCGCGACGCAGGCTCCGAACACGGCGGCGGGAGTCCAGGCGGCGCGGCCGTCCGCGGGCCCCGAGGTCGCCGACCGAGCACGCGCCGCCGCGGCGACAGGCACTCCGCCCCAACCGCGCCCGAGCGCCGCTTCGAGTGACCCCGTGCCACCGGCGGCCGCAGCGACCGCAGCGACCAACCCGCCACAGCCCGCCCCGACCCCGGTCATCGGCAAGGCCCAGCGCGAGGCGGCTGCGGTGGCGCGCAAGGTGGCGTTGCGCGAGCAGGCCCAGCGCTGGAGCCCCGCGACCAAGCTCGAGTATCTGCGGCGCCACAGCATTGGCGACTGCACCCGCTGCCCGCTGTCGCGGACCCGCAACTCCATCGTGTTCGGCGTGGGCAGTGCCGAGACCGACATCATGTTCGTCGGAGAGGCGCCGGGTGCCGACGAAGATCGCCAGGGCGAGCCGTTCGTGGGACGGGCAGGGCAGCTGCTCAACCAGTGGCTCCCGCAGTTGGGGCTGCGGCGCGAGGACGTCTACATCACCAACGTGCTCAAGTGCCGCCCGCCAGGGAACCGGGATCCGCGACCCGCCGAGGTCGATCGTTGCTCGCCGTTCTTGCAGGCACAGATCCGGGCCATCGAGCCCAAGGTGATCATCGCGCTGGGTCGTCACGCGGGCATGCTGCTGTCGAGGCGCGAGGACATGACACTGCGAGCGATGCGGGGCAGTCGGCTCAGCTACGATGCCGGAGCCCCGAAGAACGACCCTTCCGCTCGCATTCGAATTCCTCTGGTCGTCACCTATCACCCTGCCTACGTGTTGCGGCAGGAGGGTGATGGTCGGCCTGCGGCGCCCGGTCGTCCGTCGCCCACCGAGATGGTGATGAGCGACCTTCGACGCGCGCTGTCGATCGCCAGAGGCGACAAGTAATCGTCGCGACACGACAAGCGCCGGAGCACGTCGCCCGACGCTTGGCAAGTCAAGTATCTTTCAACGTGAGTCGATCGCGCGCCGTCGTCGACGTCCGTCTCGATTGCGATGGCCGCTGGGCCGATGACAGCGTCGGCACGATCGGTCGACTGCCGCACAGTGATTGCGCCCGCTCGCGTTGGCCGCTTCACCGCGCCGTCGCGGCCGTGCCCGCTCGGGTCGTGTGCCCACGACCTGTCGCATCGCCACGCGCGTCGGTTCTCGTGCGCCGTCGAACAGAGTGCTCGACGTAAGGGAAAATCGGTTGACGCATCATCGCGCTCACCCTAAGTTTGTCCGCCCGTCTCGCGCCCCGACGATCATGACAAAGGCTGAACTGATCGATCGAATCGCGCGCTCACGCGACCTGCCTCCGGACATCAGCAAGAAGCTCATCGGTCAGATTCTCGGCGTCGCTTTCGACGAGCTGGCCAGCTACTTCGCTCGCACCCGGGTCACCCGCGCTCAGAGCCCTCGGTTCACCTTTCCGCGCTTTGGTACGTTCACCAAGAAGCGCCGCAGTGCTCGTCGTGGGGTCAACCCACGGACGCTCGAGCCGATTCAAATCGAGGCGTGCAACACGATCGACTTCAAGGTCAGTCGTGAGCTCCGCGAGGCGATGAACCCCGTGAAATCGGGCGAGGTGTCGGAGTCCGAGACTCGTTCCTCCACCCGCGTTCGCACGCGGTCGACGGCCAAGTCCAAGACGAACAAGAAGGCCAGCGCCAAGCGGACCGCCGCCAAGTCGGGCACGTCCAAGACCTCCGGCAAGGGCACCGGTGGGTCGCGTCGCCGGCTCACGCCGCGGGACGACGAAGAAGAGCTGGCCGCAATCATCGAGCAAGATCCGTTGTTCGACGCCGAAGACGGTCTGGCTCCCACGCCCATGCAGCGGGTCAAGGGCCGCCGACGGCCGCGCTCGCGCGGTACCGGCTGACGGTCGGAATCCCGCGCGATCGAGGCGGAGCGTGTTGCGATGACCGACGGACTCCGCGAGCGCGCCTTCTCGGCCTTGGCCGATATCGGCCTGCGTCGACCGGCGGTGTTGCTCGGCATCGTGGTGGTGCTGATGGCAGTGTCAGCGGTGTTCATTCCGCGGCTGGGCGTCAGCACTTCCCGCACCGGGCTCGTTGCCGATGACGATCCTCAGCAGGCGGCCCTGCTCGATTTCTACGACCGCTTCGGTCGGCCCGACAGCGCCGTCTTCCTCGTGTCGGGAGGAGAGCCCGAGCAGCGTCGGGAGGTCGTCGATCGATTGCAGGCCGAGCTGTCCCGAGATGAGGCGTTCGCGGGGCGCGTGCTCGGGCGGGTCGACGCGCAAGCGATCGCGCCGCTGCTGTTGGTCCAGCAGCCCGAAGCGTTGATCGAGCTGCGGCGGGGCCTGCCTGCCGACGCCGATCCGACCACGATCATCGAAGGTGGCCTGCCCGCATGGCTCGGCGCGATCGAAGCGCAGATCTACGCGCAGCTCGACGGGGTCGAGACCGCGGGAGCCGACGCTGCCACCGGACCTGGCGCGGCGGAGGCCGCCGATGAAGGCCTGCGCCGCTTGGCGATGCTGGCCGGAGTCCTCGACGCGGTGATCGTGGGCGACGACCCCATGACGCGACTGTCGGCCGACGCCCGGTTCGGCGCACAGCCTGGGCTCGACTCGCGCGGCTACCTGGTGACCTCCGACGGCGACGCCCACCTGGTCACCGTGTTCGCCGAGCTGCCCAGCGACGAGGGGGTGGAGGTGGCACCGATCGTCGAGCGGCTCCGAGCGGTACGCGACGCGGTCATGGCCGACGCACCCGCAGCCATCACCGCCGACCTGACGGGCATGCCCGCGCTCATCACCGATGAGCTCGCGATCCTTCAGCTGGGTCTACGCGACTCCACCATCGCCACCACCCTCGGTATCGCGGTGCTGTGCCTGCTGTTGTTCCGGTCGCTGTGGCAGATGTTCGTGGCCCTCGTGCCGCTGGCCCCTGGCGTGCTGGCGACGCTCGCCGTGGTGCAGGTGCTGTACGACGATCTGAACCTCATCACCGCCAGCTTCGTTGCTGTGCTGCTGGGGCTCGGGATCGACTTTTCAGTCCACGCGATTTCGCGGTTCAACGAAGAAGTGCGGGCGGGCACCGATCCCGATGAGGCCGTTCGGTCTGCGATGGCATACGCCGGGCCGGGGGTGCTCACCGGGGCCGTCGTCACGGCGGCGGCATTCCTGACCTCGGCCACCACCGACTTCACTGCGTTCGGTGAGCTTGGAATCGTGACCGCGGTGGGACTCATCATCGTGGTCGCGTGCACGTTCATGTTGCTGCCCGCGTTGCTGCGTCGGCGGGCCGGACCCGTGCGGGTGGCTCCGGAACCCCCGGGGCTGGCGAAGTTGCCCGGGTTGGTTCGCACGATGGCGTATCCGCTGACGGTGCTGGGACTGGTCGCCGCCGCCGCCGGAGGGTTCGCGCTGCCCAGCATCGACTTCAACGCCCGCTACTTCGACTTCTTGCCCGAGCAGACCGAGGCGTCGCGGGCTCTGAACCGGCTGGAGTACGACCCTCTGGCCAGCCCCGTGTTCGCGAACCTGCGTGCCGACTCGATCGAGGAGGCCCGCGCGATGACGACGGCGCTGCGCGACCTCGACAGCGTCGCCGGAGTGCAGACGCCCTCCGACTTGCTGCCGCCGCTGACGCCCGACGGGCTGGCCTCGCTCCGAGCGGGGTTGGAGGGTCTACGCGCGCCCGACTTCGATGTGCTCGCGGCCAAGAGCACGGACGCGTCGCAGCTGGGGGTGGCGGCGGGGAAGGTGGTCGATGCTCTCGATGAGTCTCGGCTGGCCATGAGCCAGGCGGGGCTGTCGACCGACGCGATGGACGAGACGATCGTGGCCTTCAAGGGGCTGCGAGATCGAGCGAAGAACCTCGACGAGGAAAGCCAGGCCCGACTGGCCTCCATCGAAGCGGGGGCGGCCGCAGTACTCGGGCCCGCGTGGGCGACTGCATCCGCCGTGGCCACTCGAGGCGGCTACGCACCTGCGGATGTGCCGTCGCTGTTCGCCCACCGCTACGTCTCCAACAACGCCGAGCAGGTCGCGCTGTATGTCGTGCCCTCGGGGCAGTTCTGGGACCAACAGGTCGCCGAGCGTTTCCGCCACGACATGGTGGCGATCGACCCGATGGTCTCGGGCCTGGCGACGGTCCACGTGCGGCACGGAGAGATCGTCGTGGATGGGTTTCGCCGTGCGGCGTTGATGGCCGCGGTGCTGGTGTTGCTGATCCTCGCGCTCGACTTTCGGAGCATCACCGACGCGATCTTGGCGATGGTCCCCACCGTCGTCGGCTGGATGTGGATGATCGGCCTGATGGTGTTGACCGGGCTGCGCTTCGATGTCGCCAACGTCGTCAGCATGCCGCTGGTGCTGGGCATCGGGATCGCGTTCGGCGTGCACATGATGCATCGGTGTCGCGAGGTCGAGCAGCGAGATGATCCTGCCGACGGGCGCCTGAGTACGGTCGTGCGGGGGACGGGAGGAGCCATCGCGGTGGCGGCCTTGACCACCATGGTCGGCTTCGGCGGACTGACGATCTCCGACTACGGCGCGATGAAGTCGTTCGGGGGTCTGATGATGCTCGGCATCGGGACCTGCCTGCTGGCCACCGTTTTGGTGTTGCCCGCGTTGCTCGTCGTGCTTCGCCGCGTGCGCTGAGCCGGCTGGCGGTTCGCGGTCGGGACCTGGTCGACCGTTCGAAAGGGGCGAAGCCGCGATCAGCAAGCTGATCACGGCTTCGAGGGACGGGTCGGTTGGTCGGGCTACTGAGGGGCGACCAAGGTGCCGCTACGGGAGGGGGGATCGGTCTCGCCACCCTTGGTCTTCATGCTGCCGGGGTCGGTGCGCGTCGGCTTGATGCGAGAGGGGCCATCGTCGGCCTTGGACTCGTTGGGCTTGAGACGCTTGGGGTCACCGCTGGGCTTGGTGCGCTTGGGATCGCCGATGGGCTTGGTGCGCTTGGGGTCGCCGCTGGGCTTGGTGCGCTTGGGGTCGGTGCTGGGCGCAGTGGTCTTGGTCGGCTCGGACGCGGGCTTGGAGCTGGTCGCCGACTTCTTGACCGGCTTGGCGTTGTTGTTGGAGGACCGGCTGCTCTTGCTCGGTGACTTCTTGGCCGGCTTGGCGCGCGACGAGCTGGGGGCGGTCGTGCTGCCGGATCCGGAGTTGAAGCTGATGTGGCAACCGGCAAGGCCGACCAAGGCCGAAAGGAGGGCAGCGGGGACGAGATAGGCGGCAGGTTTGGTCATGGACGAATCCGTTCGGCGTTGGATTAGTAGGACGTGTGGGGGCTGAGGGTATTCACGAACCCGCCGCGGCCAACGCCACGCGCGACGATCGTAGTGCAAAAGAGCATCAGTTCGGGCCGGCCCCCGGGTCGGTTCTCGTGGCACGAACGGGGTGTGCATGGAATTGCACGCGTGTGCATACGTAAACGCGGTCCTACGGACAACTACAAAAAGCGCTGGACTCCTACACGGCCCATGGGCATAGCGTTGACTCACTTCGCGGGCGGCGATGCCCCCAACACCGCACCGGAGGAAGACAACATGACGCGACAGCGCTCTGATGAGTGGCGCAAGCAACAAATTCGCGCAGCTGCCACTCGCTGCTTCGTTCGACGAGGATTCGCGGCAACGCGATTGCTCGACATTGCCAGAGAGGCCGGCCTGAGCAAAGGCGGGGTCTACTTCCACTATCGTGCGAAGGAGGCCCTGTTTCAGGACATTCTCGATACCCAGGTCAAGAACCTGGACCGGCGATGGTCCTTCGACCCAGTCACCGATCAACCGGCCGATCGGACATTGTTCCGCCTCGTGGTGGCGCATTTGCGCACCCTCGAGGATGAACCCGACGAGACCCGGCTCCAGCACCTGCTGGTGGGCATGGCTCCGCAAGATGCCAGCTTCAGAGAGAAGCTGGAGGAGTCCTTCCGCGTAATGCGGGTGCTCTACACCGGGGTAATCGCCCGTGGCGTGCAAAGCGGAGCCTTCCGCGATGCCGACGCCGACAAAGCGGCCGATTGCGTCCTCGCCATGGTCCAGGGCCTCGCTGCACAAAGTGCGGTGGATCCCGAGGGCAAGCTGCCGATGAGGCCCGAAGAAGCGGCCGAAATCGTCATGCGAATGCTGTGCGGCGCCGATCGTGCCGCGGCCACGGCGGCTGCGGTTCAGGCGGACCACACGGTGGCCGAGGCCAAGCCCTCGTTGGCCAGCTAGGTCGGACATAGAAAATCGAAGACGGAAAGGCCGGTGCCTCGGGGCACCGGCCTTTTTCGATTGCGGCGGGGCCAGGGGCGCGGTCTCAGGAACCGGCCGGGAGGTGCAGGCGCATCCCGGCGACGCTCACCACGCCGGGTGCGTCGCCCGGTGCCTCGTAGCTCGTCTGGCGCACCAGCTCACCGCGGTAGCCCGACGGCAGCATGCGCGCCGCGGCAGCCAGGGTCGGCACACCGCTGGGCGGACCCTGCGGATGTTCGGCCGCTGCCACGCGAGCCATCGCCGCGTCGTCACCC
>JAHZJA010000032.1 GCA_022601155.1 Deltaproteobacteria bacterium
CCCCGACTCTGCGCAAGTGCGATGCCTGCCACGCAAGAGATCGCCAAGTATGCGGTGCCCAACGAGCACAGCCGCATGTACGGCCAAATGGGTGTCGAGGGCATCAACGCCTTCACCAGCTACGAGCAGACGGTCTACATCGGGGACATCCCCGCCAACCGTCTGGAGGCGTGGGCCACGGTGGAGGGCGAGCGCTTCTCCGACCCCGTGTTCCGGCTGTTCTATCCCGAGCTGGAGGCGGTCTACGAGGAGAAGAACCTCTCGATCGACAACCCCTTCCGCCGCGTGAACGAGGCGATGACGGCGGCGCTGTTCCCCAAGCATCCGTACGGCACGCAGACGACGATCGGGAAGGTCGAACACCTCAAGAACCCCGCCTACCAGGACATGTCGGACTACTTCGACCGCTGGTACGTGCCCAACAACATGGCGATCGCGCTGTCGGGTGACATCGACGCCAGCAAGGCACTGCCGGTCTTGGAGTCGGCGTTTGGCCACCTGCGGCCCAAGCCCCTGTCGCCGCCGCACAAGGGCGAGGTCGTTCCGCTGTCCGGCCGCGTGGTACGGGAGGTCGAGGCCAACGGTGAGGCTTCGGTGACCCTCGCCTGGCACGCACCCGCTTCGGCGCACGAAGACGTCGTGGCGCTGGAGGTGATGGATCGCCTGCTCGACGACGCCCGGGTGGGCCTGCTCAACGTGGAGCTCGAGCTGACCCAGAAGGTGCCCTCGGCCGGATCCTACCTGTCGAACCTGCGCGAAGCCGGTTGGTTCGTGGTGCGGGCCGACGCCCGCCAGGGGCAGTCCCACGAGGAACTCGAGGCCATGTTGATGGACGTGGTGGGCAAGCTCAAGAAGGGCAAGTTCACCGAGGCCGACGTCACCGCCGTCAAGCTGCAGCAGACCGTCCGCGAGAAGCGACGGCTGGAGTTCCCGTTCGCTCGCACCTCCGCGATGATGGGCGCGTTCATCGAGCACCGTCAGTGGGCGGACGTGGTGGCGTTCGACGAGCGCTTCCAAAAGGTCACCCGTGACGACGTGATTCGCGTCGCCAACCGCTACCTGGGCCAGGACTTCGTGGTGGTGGCCAAGAGCAAGGGGCAGCCCGAGGTGCCCAAGCTCGAAAAGCCCACCATCACCCCGGTCTCGATCGATCCCAAGCGCAAGAGCGAGTTCGCCAACAAGGTGGAGGCGATGCCCGCCACCGAGCTGTCGCCCGAGTGGGTCAAGGAAGGGGTGCACTACGATCGACGTACGCTGCCCGCTGGAGACCTCATCGGGGCGAAGAACACCCGCAACGATCTGTTCTCGCTGAGCTACACCGCCAAGCGGGGCTATCGAAAAGAGCGCTACCTCTGCTACGCGCTGGACCTGCTGGAGCTGTCCGGAGCGGGCGACCAGGACGCCGAGACCCTCCAAAAGGAGCTGTACGCGCTGGGGACTTCGATCTACGCCAGCTGTGGAGCCGAGCGCAGCTCGATCACCATCGAGGGCCTCGATAGCCAGCTCGAGACGAGCCTGGCCTTGCTCGACCGCTGGCTGGCCGATCCCAAGTTCGATGCGACCGTGCTCGACCGGCTGTACGACAACAAGCTCAGCGAGCGTCGCGACGGCATGGACAAGGACTGGATGCTGACGTCGGCGCTGTCGGGCTACGCCCGTCACGGCAAGCGCAGCTCCTGGCTGCAGCGTCCCAGCAACCGCGACCTGCAGCGGGCCCAGGCGAACAAGCTCAAGCAGCTCATCTCGGGCTTCTTCCGCTACGAGCACCAGGTGCTCTACTACGGCCCCCGCGGGATCGATGCCGTGTCCAAGGTCGTCGCTCGCGGCACCAAGCACCGCAAGACCGGCGATGTGCTGGTGCGGAAGTTCCGGAGCATCAAGAAGCCGACCATCTACTTCCTCCACAAGGAGGGGGCCAAGGCCAACGTGCGGTTCACGATTCCGCGCGGGCAGCTGGCGCGCAACGATCGACCCAAGGCGGAGCTGCTGTCGGAGTACCTCAGCGGTAACATGAGTGCGTTGGTCTTTCAGGAGATTCGCGAGTCGCGGGGCCTGGCCTACAGCGCCTACTCGTCCTACTCGATGGGAGCGCGACCGGTCGACGACTCCGGGCTGGCCGGGTTCATGAGCACCCAGGCCGACAAGACCCCGGAGGCGGTGCGGACCTTCTTGGGACTGCTGCGCAGCGACGAAATCCAGCCCGAGCGGCTGATCGCCGCCAAGGCGATGTCCGACCAGGAGTTCCGCTCCTCTCGCATCGATCCCCGCTGGATCAACCGCTGGGTGGTCAGCTGGGACGAGCGCGGCGAGAAGAACGACCCCCGACCGTGGGAGTGGAAGAGCATGCAGAAGCTCGAGGTCGAGGATGTCGCCGGATTCGCCCGCAGCTTCGTGGACGCTCCGGTGATCATCGCCATCGTGGGTGATCGCGATCGGGTCGGGCTGGAGGAACTGAGCAAGATCGGCACCGTGGAGGAGCTGTCGGCCGATGACCTGTTCAGCTACGGCAAGTTCCCGACGCCGCCCGAGCCCCGCGCCACCAAGAACCTCGGCAAGCGCAAGGGGAAGGCCAAGGCCAAGCCCAAGGGCAAGACCATCAGCAAGACCGGGGGTTGATGACCCACGGTAGCGGGCCCAAGCTCGCTCACGTCGATGACGGCCGCCTGTGCAACACAGGTGGCCGTCTCGCGTTTTGCCGCTGCACGCAGCCTGTTACCCTCACACGACGGTGAGGGGCAGTCGGGCAGTGAGTGGGGTGCTGGCGGTGCTGAGCATCGCCGCGTGTGCAGGGGGCGATGCGGGTGACGATGCGGCAGCCGCCGACACCAGCGGCGCTGCGGAAAGCTCGGGCACGGGCACGGGCGCTGCGACCAATGGTGGGACGACCGCGGTCAGCAGCAGCGGCGAGCCGGGCGATGACACGCTGGGCTGCCCCATGCAGACCTACTACCCGGACGCCGACGACGATGGCTACGGGGACTCGATGTTCCCCGTGGATGCGTGCCTCCAGCCACCGATCCACGTGCTGCAGGGCGGTGACTGCGACGACACCAACCCGATGGTGCACCCCGCCGTCGAAGAGCTGTGCGACACCGTCGACAACGACTGCGACGGGCTGGTGGACGAGGCCTCACCCATGAACGCTAGCTGCCAGGGGTGCGCCCTGGGGATGCAGGGTGACCACGCGTACTACTACTGTCCCGGCCCGCTCGGCTGGGCCGAGGCGGAGGCACAGTGCGTCGTCTTCGGCGGGCACCTGGTCACCATCGACGACCAGGCCGAGCAGGACTTTCTGCTGGCCCGGCCGCTGCCCGGGGGCACGCAGTTTCACATCGGGCTCAACGACATGGCGGTCGAGGGCGACTTCGTGTGGGTCGATGGCACCGTGCCCGGGTTCTTGGCCTGGGGAGACGGCGAGCCCAATGATGCGGTCGACGGCGAGGACTGCACCCACCTCGGCGTGCCCGCGGGCGTCTGGAACGACATCAGCTGCGCAGCGACCTCGGCCTTCATCTGCGAGGCCGTGCCCGGCTGAATTGCTGCGGACCTAGTTGAAGATCTTCGTGCGCGGGATCCCGAGCAGGTGCGCTTCCTGCTTGCCGATCGAGAACAACGATTGGTTGGGGGGCGGTCGCGTGGGGAGGTAGCAGACGAAGAAGCGGTTGGTGGTGTCCACCCTGAAGTTCGCGCGGAAGCGACTGTCGGCGGGCAGCACGGCGATCTTGGACACATCGGCATGCCCGGTCAGCACCTGAACCGTGTACGTCGCGGGGGGAAGGTCCCGGAACGCATAGATTCCGTTCCCGTTGGTCTGGGTCTCGATCATCTCGCGGAGGGCCGAGCTCTGTAGGATCACCAGTGCGTTGGGGACCACCTCGTTGGTCTTGGAGTCGACGACGACCCCCGAGATGTTGGAGGTACCCGCGATGGGTGCGGCGATGGGGGCCGCAGGCGCGATGGGGCCGGCGGGCGGCGGAGTCGACGCGCAGCCACCCAGCAGCATCGACACGAGCAGAATCCTGGCGTTGGCCATCGGATGGATGTACGTGCGAGCAGGGGTGGATCTTGCACTTGGGGCGAACAATTCGTCTCGGGGGCCGCAGGTCGTGCGTAGGGGCGCTACAGGGATGCGTGATGACGCTCCAAGACGGTCGACATTGGGACTGCTCGTTCGAGTGTTGGCGGGCGTTACATCGACAACCGTCTTCGTCCGAATCCGGGTCGGCGGGGGCCGAGTCGAGACCCTCTATTTCGGCGAGAAAAGGGCGTCAGGGATTCCCACGAGGCGGTTTCGAGCTCGCGGGAGGTTGGACGGGGGCGCAGGAGTTTGGTGAACTCCAGCCTTGGGCGACTCGACCTCGGAACCTACTCCCCCTGCGACGCGAAGGTCGTTCTTGATGGGGTCGTTGCTCGGGGTGGGCGCGACGGCGGGTTTGACCCAGGGTGCGGCGTGGATGCGCGCACAGGCCGATGCGGCCAATGCCCTCGACGCGGCCGATGACAGCGACAACGAGACCGGATCCGGCTGGCCTGCGCCCGGCGAGACTCCGCCACCGCCGGAGGATCTGGGACCGATGGCGCCCGACGGACGCCAGCTGAGCTATGCGCAGCAGGGTGAGGACCTGGTGGTGCAGGCCGTGCTCGACCGCCTGGGGATCAAGCGGCCGCGGTATCTCGACATTGGCGCGTTCCATCCCAGCATCGCCAGCAATACCTATCGATTCTACGTGCAGGGCAGTCGCGGGGTGCTGGTGGAGCCCAACCCGTCGATGGCGGCGCTGCTGCGGCGGGCGCGGCCACAGGACGTGGTGCTGGAGGTGGGGGTCAGCGTCGATGCACAGACGACCGCCGACTACTACGTCGTGCGCGCGAGTCCGCAGCTCAACACATTCTCTGCGGAGCAGGCCGAGCGCTACATCGCCGAGGGAGGGCAGGGGGCCATCGAGCGGGTGGTGAAGATGCCGCTGCGTTCGATCGACGACATCTTGGATGAGCACTTTGGCCAGGCACCGCCCGATCTGGTCAGCATCGACGTGGAGGGGCTCGACTTGCAGCTGCTGCAGACGATGAGCTTCGACCGGGTCCGCCCGGCCGTGCTGTGTGTGGAGACGTTGATCTACGGCACCACGAAGCAACGGGAGCCCATCGCCACGTTGTTGGCCGAGCACGGCTATCGGGTGGCGGCGGGGACGTTCGTCAACACGATCTTCGTCGACGGCCGACGCCAGGGCTGAGTCGGGCGCTGGCTCCCACGCCGCTGGGACACGGGGATTCAGCCTGCGGTGGGGAGGCGGCCGCCCACGGCGCGCTCGAGCTCGGCCCGGGCCACCCAGTAGTCGCGGAGTGCCTCGACGTAGTGTTGCTGTGCCATCACCTCTTCGGCCCGGATGTCGAACAGATCGTACGCCCCGATGAGCATGCCGTTGTAGCGCTCCAGGGCGCGGGCGGTGATCGTCTGGCGACGGGGGAGCACCACGTCCCGCATGTAGTCCACGCGGCGGCGCGCGGTGATCAAGCGCTGACGATGCACGCGAATGTGCGACCGGGCGTTGATGGCGGTTTGTTGGAGCTGATGCTGCGCCTGCCGTAGCTGCGCACGCAGTCGAGCGAAGTCGGCGTGTCCGGGGTCGAACAGCGGCAGCTCGATCGACAGGCTCGGCCCCACCACCCACTCGTGGCCCAGGTCATCGCCGACCTCGTTGCGGGCCTCCACCCCGGCCTCGATCGCAGGCACCACGCCTCGACGCCGCAGCTCCAAAGCGCGCTCCATCGACTCGACCTGGTAGCGAGCCGCCGAGATGTCGAGCCGCTGCCCCACGCCGGCCTGCTCGAGGTCGTCGAGCGGCGCTTCTGTTGGGCTGGGTTCGGCGAGCGAGCCGGCCGGGACCCAGTCCACTTGATCGCCCCACAAGCCGAGCAGACGGTTGAACCGCTCACGGGCCTCGACGATATGGAGCTCGTGCTCGGCGAGGTCGAGCCGGGCTTCGTCCAGGGCCGACGCAAACAGCTCGCGATCGATCTCGGCGAGGTTGCCCGCGTCGCGCTGACGTTGAGCCAGCTCGTCGGCGACCTCGGCCGTCTGCACCAACGTCCGGTGGATGTCGCAGGACGCCATCGAGCCCAGCAGCTCGGCGTGGGCCACCTTCACATCGCGGACCAGGGCCAGGGCGGCATCGGTCACCTGCACCACGGCGACCTGGAGCCGGGCCTTGGCCAGGCGTCGCTGCGCAGGAATGAGGAATGCGCTCAGCAGGCTCTGCGACAGGGCCAGTCCACCCCCGAAGCCGTTGCCCACGGTGGAGACCACCAAATCGCCGCCCACCACGGGATTGTCGAGGAGGCCGGCCTGGACCAGGTCCGCCTGGGCGACGCCGAGGTTCTCGAGAGTCGCGAGCAGGCCGCGGTTGTTGAGCATCGCGACCTCGAGGGCACGGTCGAGGGTGAGCGGCTCGGCGAGCAGCTGCGCGACGCGTTCGCGCACTCGTTCGCCTCCGCGCTGTTCCGGGTCGCTGTCGATGACGTCGGCCAACCCGCTGCGCTGCGCGATGGCATCCGCGACGTCGTTCGACGCGGCGGTGGGCTTGGTCGACGCACAGCCGACCATCGCAAGGACCAGCAGCCACGGGGTAGGAGGGCGTCGCCACGTCATCGCGCTGGCTCCTGCGGCGTGCGATCGGAATCGGCGGCGCCGCCGTGTTGCTGGTGGCTGCCGTGTTGCTGGTGGCTGCCGTGTTGCTGGTGGCTTCCGGATTGCTCGTGGTTGCCGTGTTGCTGGTGGCTTCCGGATTGCTCTTGGCTACCGTGCTGCTGGTGGCTTCCGGATTGCTCTTGGCTACCGTGCTGCTGGTGGCTTCCGGACTGTTGGTGGCTTCCGGACTGTTGGTGGCTACCGTGCTGCTGGTGGCTTCCGGATTGCTCTTGGCTTCCGGATTGCTCGTGACCGCCGTGGTGTCCGTGGCCGGCATGCCCACCGTGACCGGATCCGTCGAGCTTCATCCCTTCGAAGGCCGAACGCTCGAGGACGTTGGCGGTCTTGGGTGTCTTGGGCACGGCGGCGTCGGGATTGGATGCATCCTCGGCGGGAGCGATCGGGGCAAGCCCCGCCGGCCGACACCCGCCCACGGCGCACAGACCAAGACCCAGCGCCATCGCCCCCACACGAACTCCAAGGGACTCAGACCTCGATACCGTCACGAGCCAGATCCTCCGGGGTGGCGACGTCGGCCTGGGTGCCGGGTGGATTCTCGTACCATCCGGGGTCGTCGTAGGTGTCGAGCTCGTCGCGGACCTTCACCACGGTGAACATCCCGCCCATCGTGATGTAGTCGTGGGGGCCCTTGGCGCCGACCATGGGGATGCTGTTGTCGGGGACGGCCATGCCCATGGTGGCCATGTCGCCCATGCCGTGCTGCCCCATCGTCATGTAGCCCGGCATCACCGCGCGGGCCTTGGCATCGACGTCGCCGGGGCGCACGTCGATCATGTTGGGGAGCTCGTGCCCCATCTGATTCATCACGTGATGGGTCATGTGGCAGTGCATGGCCCAGTCGCCTGGCTCGTCGGTGACCAGCTCGACCTCCCGCGTGCTCCCGGTCGGCACCAAGACAGTGGTCTGGGGCCACTGCGCCGCGGTTGGAATTCGGCCGCCGTCGGTGCCCACCACCTTGAAGTAGTAGCCATGGAGATGAATCGGGTGATGGTCCATGGGGCCCAGGTTCCCGAACCGAATGCGCACACGATCGCCGGTCTTGCAGACCAAGGGCACCGTTCCCGGGAACGTCTTGGCGTTCATGGTCAAGATGTTGAAATCCGACATCTCGTTGGGATCGGGCCGCTCGGTCCCCGGCACGATCTTCCACTCGCCCAGCATGATCACGAAGTCACGATCCACCCGGTAGCTCGACGCAGGCTTGCGCGGATGGACGACGATCATGCCGATCAGCCCCATGGCCATCTGCGTCATCTCGTCGTGATGCGCGTGGTACATGAACGTCCCGTTTTGGCGGAACGTCCACTCGTACATGAACGTCTCGCCCGGCGAGATGGCGCGCTGATTGAGCCCACCCACGCCGTCCATGCCACTGGGGAGATAGATGCCGTGCCAGTGCACGGTCGTGGGTGCCGACAGGCGGTTGGTGACGTACACGCGCACGCGATCGCCCTCCACCGCTTCGAGCGTGGGGCCGTGCACCTGACCGTTGTATCCCCAGCACTTGCCGCGCAGGCCCGGTGCGAACTCGTGGTCGACCGGCTCGGCGATCAGGTGGAACACCTTGACGCCATCGACCACGGTGAACGGGAGGGTCGATCCGCCTGGGGGTCACCGTGGGTTGGTAGTCGCGCCCCGGCTGGCCCGGAGCAACCTCGGGCCGTGCACCGCGGCCGGAGTACGTCCGCTCCCAGGGGGAGCCCCCGGGTGCGGCGGAGGCTCGGCGCGAGGCCAGTGCCGACGTCGCTCCAGCGACCGCGACCCCGGCCAAGAGGGCATTGCGACGGGTGAGCTTGGCGTCGGTCATCGTTGAATTCCTGGCGTCTCGCGGGTGCGGCGAGTGTGCTGCGACAATATGTCGCATGTCGCAAAGGCGGTCAACAACGACGTTCTTGGGGGTCCATCGCGGGTGAGGCCCGTCGGAGCGATGGGCGTGTCGCGCTCGCCCGGGGTGTGCAGCGTAGGCGAATCCAACGACCGTCGCACGGCCGCCACGTGGGCCGATGTCGGCCACCGAGGGGTGCGGGGGCCGGCAGGGCGGTGAGCGCCGGTGGGCTCAGATGAGCTGCTCGAGGCGCGGGGGCACCTGTCGGATCGTCACCAGGGCGGGGGCCGCCGAGCGTCGAAAGCGACGACGCGGTGTCACGTGGAGCGGCCGAGAGTTGGCTGGCAACACGAGCGCGTCTGCGATGGCTTCGAGGTTGGCGGCGGTCGGGCGGTAGTGATCGACGCCGAAGGCGAGCGTGTCGAGGTACTCGGGTCGAATGAAGTCCGACGGAGTGCGGGCCAGCGTCTGCAGCTGACGAGCATCGAGCGCGAGCATCTGGGCGAGCTGCGGGGTGTCCAGCGACCACGACTCCACCATCGATTCGTTGCACAGCACGTACTCGCGAAAGTACGGCTCGGCATCGCGACGAACGTGATAGATGGCCGCGATGCGGCTGGGGTCGGCGACCACCCGCGCCAGCGGAACCGGTCGCTCGTCGAGATCGTGGAACGTCCACACCGGGGTCGCATCGGGGTCGAACCGACCGATGAGTGACCGGGAGCGCAGCTGCACCCGGACGAGGTGACCGCCGTAGGGGCGGACGATGCCCAGCCGGGTCGGCCACGGGCGCGACCACGCATAGCGCCGACGCGAGAGATCGGGATGACCGAGCAGCGCGCGGGCCAAGCGACCCTCGGCGCCGCCACGCGATGCGATGTGCTCCACCCGCTGCACGTAGGGGGTGGGGCCCTCGGGAAGCACGTCGTCATCGAACAACGCGTGGTCTTCCGCCATCCGTGCCGCGGTGGCGTCGGAGGCCCAGGAGTAGAGCACCGGTCGCGCGAAGGCATCGTCGGTGACCGCGGCCGCGCGCAGCCACTGCTGCATCTGCGGGGTCAGGGCGGGGGAAGACGCACGGGTGGGTGTCGAGGTGGACGGCCTCGCCGGGGCGACAGGTTGCGGCGGGGCGGAGTCGGATGCTCGTGCGGAGTCGACTACGCTCACGGCCGAAGGCGCCCGCGGAGGTGGGGAAAGGTGCGCTGGAGTGTCGGGCCGCTGATCGCAGGCCGTCAGCGCCAGCGTCAACGCCATGGTGTGGCTCCGAGAAGTGCGCGCGGGCATCGGTCGAGCGTTGCGACGCGCACGTGCATCCCCACCATTCCGGTGGCGGCGAATATGTCGACGGGCTGGCGCGTAGCGACGGCTGGTGAAGGTGATCGCGCGCATGTTCGCGGCGACGTTGCTGGCGTGCGGCCCGTCCGTTGCGGAGCCATTGGCGTTGGACGGCAGCACCAGCGAGACAGAGACTCCCCGGAGCGTCAGCGCGACCGCGAGCGCGGCGGTGGATGCTGGCGACGAGGCTGTGTCCTCGCCGCCGCGGGCCGTGGCCGTGGAGGCTGTCGACGACGGCGCGACGTCGTCGGCTCCGCTCGTCCTCGCGCGCGCCCAGGGGCGTGCCATCGCGGTGCTGGCCGACGAGGACGCGCAGCAGTTGACATGGATCGACCTCGACGAGGGCCACAGCGTGTTCAGCCTGCCGCTGCCGGGACGTCCCGCCCATGTGATCATCGATCCCGCCGGACGGATACTGGTCGCGGTGCGCGATGCCGATGTCGTGGTCGAGGCACAGGTATCGTGCCGTGCGACGCCATCGGGATGTTCGCCCGAGTTGGTCGAGGTGGCGAGGATCGAGACCCCTCGCGAGCCGATCGCGCTGAGCCTGGCCGACGATGCCAAGACCTTGCTGGTTGCGTGTGGCCGGGCGCGAACGTTGCTGGCGCACCCCCTGCGCCGGGGCGGTCGTTCGTTCGAACTCGGGGTGGGGCCGGAGCCCCGCGGGGTGGCGGTGGATGCCGACCGAAGGCATGCCTTCGTGGCGCATGCGCTGGGATCGAGGGTCTCGGTGGTCGACCTCGCCACGCAGACGGTGACCACCGAGCGCGCCTTGCATTGGCGCGACGATGTCGTGATGGACGGGGAGGTGGTGGCCAATCTCCCTCGCTTCGCGGTGCAGGGGCACGCCGTTGCGGTGGTCGAGGGCGGTGCTGTCATCCCCATGGTGCTCGCCTACCCAGGACAACCGGCTGGTGATTCCTCGGGGTACGGCGCGTCGATCTTTGGGCTCGAGCCCTACTTTCCGCACGAGCCCGCGCTGGTCTCGATGGCACGCGACGGCACTGATGCGCTGATTCGCGTGCGCCACGAGACAGTGGCGGTGGACCGTGCCCGGCGGCGGGCTCGTCGTCGTCGCTATGGGTCGGGGCGCCCGCCGTGCTTGTTGCCGCGCAGCGCGGCCCTCGACCCGACCGGTGAACGCTTGCTGGTGGGCTGCACCGATACCGGTCAGATCATCGAGTACGCAGTGGACGACAGGCCGCTGTCGAAGTCCGAGTCACGCCGCTGGACGGTCGGCGGGGGGGTCCAGGCCATCCGGATCGATCCGACCACCCGTCGCGCGTGGGTGTGGTCCCAGTTCGACCGCACGGTGGTCCCTATCGATCTGACGTCGCGCGAGGACATCGGCATCGGTCGAGCCATCGTGGTGGCTGCGAGCACCGAGGTGCCTGCGCCGCAAGGGCGTCGACTGTTCCAC
This sequence comes from Deltaproteobacteria bacterium, assembly GCA_022601155.1. Classification (GTDB taxonomy): domain Bacteria; phylum Myxococcota_A; class Polyangia; order Nannocystales; family Nannocystaceae; genus Paraliomyxa. The sequence goes on from JAHZJA010000032.1 coordinate 11,290, forward strand.
CAACCGGTGGCGTCCGATGGTCGCTCGTGCGCCACCTGCCACATCGACGGACGGGACGACGGGCTGGTGTGGCGGAGCCCGTCGGGGATGGTCGCCACCCCAATCCTCGCCGGTCGCATCGTCGGCGGCGAGCCGTTTGGTTGGCATGGAGAGCAGCCCGAGCTCCAGGGACACATGCGCCGTACGTTTGCGCGACTGCGTGCCCAACCGGCAGAGCCGGAGACCCTGGCGGCACTGGAGCAGTTCCTGCGGACCATGCCGACGTTCGCGTTGGCATCCACCGGGCTCACCGAGCAGCAGCGGCGCGGGCGTGCGGTGTTCAACGATGTGGAGACCGGTTGCGCAGCGTGTCACACCGACGCCGGCCTCTCGGTGGATGGCGCCTCGCATCGGGTCGGGACCGGTCGCGCGGTCGATACCCCTTCGCTTCGTGGAGTGGGCAACACCGCGCCCTATATGCACGATGGTCGCTATCAGACCCTGCGGGAGCTACTGGTCGCCAGCGACGAGAAGATGGGATCGGTCTCGCACCTCGAGGCGGAGGCGCTGGCCGATCTCATTGCTTACTTGCGCGCACTGTGACGGCGGTGACCGAGCCGGGCCGCGCGAGCAGGCGGTCGTGGAACGACGAAGTCCGTGCCCGGTGCGAGCGGTACCGGCACCCGGATGCGTCTAGACGGACCGTGGAGCGCTCGATGGCTTGGGCAGCTGCGTTACCCCGCTACCCTGACCGTCGGGTCGCAGCAGGTGCACGGGGCATCGGGGCCCACCGACGACGAGCCGTTCCTCCTCGAGCAGCGCGTGGAGCACGACGACGTCTCGCTCTTCGAGGGCCAACAAGACCAAGTGGGTGGTCACTGGTAGATGAAGGACTCGCCGGACCATGGCAAACGGCTCGGTGCGAGCCTCTCCGACCGCGGAACGACCGAACGCCTCGTCGACGATCCCGGCGATCTGCTGGGCTCGTTCCCCATCTTCGAGCTCCACCGCGGCGAGCAATCGTGCGTGCGGAGCGAAGCTACCGGTGTCGAAGACCGCGGGGTCGAGCGAGCGCAGGAGCCCGGCCGCCTCGGCCGCCGAGCTGGTCTCCCGCAGCCTCCCGAGCAGGCGATCGTCGTGGCAAAGTCGCCCGACGTGCGCCAGCGCTTGCAAGTGCTTGCGCGGGTCCTTCGACGGGGCGAGCAAGACGAAGAACACATCGGCCGTCTCGCCTCCGACCTCGAGGGGCCGCTTGGTGGTCACCAGTGCGGCGAGGCTATTGTCGAGCTCCGCGATCGGGGCATGAGGCACGCTCACGCCCCCCCCGAGCGCGACGTGGCCCTCGGCCCGCTGTTGCAGCGCCGCGGCCAGGGTGGTCGCCGGCAACTTGGCGACCGGTGCGAGGAGCTCGGCCGCGACCGTGAGGACCTCGTCGAGCGAGTTGGCATCGATCTGGAGGCGCGTGCGGGGGGCATCAATGAAGTCTTGCCACTTCCCCTCGCCACCCTCCCGACGATTGAGCGGTCCGTAGAGGTGCTTCCACTCCGCCCAGATCGTATGCATGACCGATTGCGGCGGGGCTTCTTCCCGTGCCCCTCCGACCATTGCGTTGCGGTAGCGCTTGGTCAGGTCATCCCACTCGACGACCATGCCAGGCTGCTCGGCACTCTGCCGGCGCGTGCTCCAGCTCGACAGCAGCTCCAGACACGCGTGGTCGATGTGGTCGAGCCGGTCGATGTGCACGTGGAGCTCGCGGTCCTCGGGAACCGTCTCGAGGATGTTGGCGAGCCGAGGCAGCTGCAGGAACGTTGCCGACCCGGTCAGATGCAGGTCCTGCACCATCTTGGCTGGGTTGGGCGTGCTGCTGATCTCCAGTCGGGCGAACGTGTAGACGATCTTGGCGATGGCTGCCGCGAGCCCGGCCATGATGCCCATGAAGAGATCGATGAAGACGACGCCGAACAGGGTGATGAGGGCGATGCCCAGCTCCGCGCGTCCTTGTTGATACAGCCCGGCCAGGGCCCGACGATCGATGAGCCGATAGCCGGTGTAGACGAGGATCGCACCCAGGCTCGCGCGGGGCAGCAGACCGAGAATCTGCGGCGCCGCGGACACGAACAGGAGAATCCAGATACCGTGCAAGATCGTGGACCGACGCGTGCGTGCGCCCGCGTCCACGTTGACGGAGCTGCGAACGATGACGCCGGTCATCGGCAGTCCGCCGACGATCCCCGTGAGGGTGTTGCCGATGCCCTGGGCGAACAGCTCTCGGTCGTAGTTGGATTTCGAACGGGTCTGGCGTTGGTCGATCGCGGTCGCGGTCAGCAGCGTCGCCGCGCTTGCGACGAAGGCGAAGATGAACGACAGGCCAAACACCTCGGGCTTGGCGAGAACCGAGAAATCGACCAGGCTGGCGGGGGCCAGGCCGTCGAAGAAACGCGGCGAGATCTCGAGGAAGGCGACCTTGGCCCCGAGCAGCAGGGTTACCGACGTCACGGCGAACAGCGCGACGAGCTGCCCGGGAACGAGCGTCAGGCTCCGAGGCCGCCACCGATCCCAGGCCACGATGATGCCGATCATCGCCGTGGAGATGGCCAGCGGAGCGAGGCTGCTGCGGCCGTCGGGCCCTCGAACCAGGCTCTGCGGTAGCTCCAGGATATTGGATAGAAACGTCGCCCGCGGCTCGGCATCGAGACACACGTGCAGCTGCGAGGCGAGAATCAGCGCGCCGATGCCGATGAGCATGCCCGTGATCACGGCGGGAACCACGGCGCGGAACCACTGCCCCAGCCGCAGGGTTCCGGCGATCGCCTGCCAGACCCCGGCGAGGACCACCACCGGAGCGAGGGCCGCCATGCCGTGGGTGTCGATGAGCTCCACGACCAGGACGATCAGGCTGGCGGCGGGGCCACTGACCAGCAGCGGTGCGCCGGAGAAGGCCCCGACCACGATGCCGCCGATGATCCCGGTCACCAGCCCGCGCTCGGGCGAGACGCCGCACGCCACCGCGATGCCGATGCACAGCGGGAGGGCCACGAGAAACACGACCGTCGAGGCCAGGAAATCGGGGAGCCAGTTGCCACGTGGGGACTTGGCTGGGTCGGCTTTGGTTTGGGTCTCGCTCATGCGCTCTTGCTCACCAGGGGAGGTCCGACATCGTGGCCGGGGCCCCATGCTCGCCACTGCAGGCGACTCGGAAGCGTCCGGCTCACCACCGGACGGTCGCGGATGGGAGCATCGATCGACGCCCAGCCGTGGCGTCACTCCCGGGAGGGTGAGCCTTCATGCGACGACGGTAGCCGCAGTCTAGACCCTCCAAAAATAGAAAATACTACGATCGATAAATAGAGAAAATAAAAGAGTGGAGAGCCCCGCCGGATACGCGAGATCCCTGCCCGTACCGGGTCGGTTACGGTCCGCTGGGGGCCGTGCTCCTGCTCCGATTAGGAAAAATCTATGTTTGCATGGCCAATCTGAAGAAAATTGATTGAGATGCGGGGGGAACCGCCGCATGCTCGGCGAGACGATGGCCAAGCGCGGGAAGCCCAGGGAGTCCCTCGGATCTGCGGTCCGGTCCCTGAACTACCATCACCTCTCGTACTTCTGGATGGTCGCCAAAGAGGGGACGATCACGAAGGCGAGCCGGCGTCTGAGGCTGGCTCAGCCCACGATCAGCGTGCAGCTTCGATCGCTGGAGGAGAACCTGGGGGTCGAGCTGTTCGATCGCAGCGGCCGAACGCTCGTCCTCACCGAGGCGGGCCGGGTCGTCTTCCGCTATGCCGACGACATCCTCGCTCTGGGCCGCGAGATGGTCGACGTACTCAACGAGAGGCCCGTCAACCGACCCCTTCGACTCGCCGTGGGGCTCGCGTTCGTCGTCCCAAAGCTGATCGCGTATCAGCTGCTGAGGCCCGCGCTGGAGATGTCCAGCGGGGTGTTGGTGGAGTGCTACGAGGACAAGGTGGAGCGGCTGCTCACCCAGCTCGCGTCGCACGAGATCGATCTGGTGATCTCCGATGCCCCACTGGGGCCGGGGGTTGCGGTCAAAGCCTACAACCATCCGCTCGGCGAGAGCGCGACCACATTCTTCGCGGTGCGCTCGTTGGCACTGCGTCTGCGCCGTGGCTTTCCCCGATCTCTGGACGACGCGCCGTACCTGATGCCGATGGAGGGCAGCGCGATGCGACGGGAGCTGGATCGGTGGTTCGACTCGCTGGAGATTCGCCCGCATATCGTGGGGCAGTTCGACGACAGTGCGTTGCTCAAGGTGTTCGGACAGTCGGGCGTCGGTGCGTTCGCAGCCCCGTCGGTCATCGAGAAAGAAGTGCGGCAGCAGTACCACGTGGAGGTCGTCGGCCGGACCCAGGAGGTCAAGGAGTGCTTTTACGCGATCTCGGCGGAGCGCAAGGTCAAGCACCCCGGCATTGTGGCGATTACCGAAGGCGCTCGACGCGAGTTGTTTACCGCCCTGCCCTGACGATTCAGGCGTTGGATGCGACCGGCTGCCTGGCGGTCATCAGCCACAACGCCAGCAGGATCGACACCAGGATAAACCCGGACGCCGCAAAGCCCAGGCTGCCAAGGCCTAGGGTGTCG
>JAHZJA010000033.1 GCA_022601155.1 Deltaproteobacteria bacterium
CGCTCAACACCGCCAGTCCGGCGTTGGTCGAGACCTACCAGCGTGCCGCCGCTGACGTCAGCGCGCGCGCGGTGGCTGAGCTCGACGCGCTGCTCGGCTGCGACCGCACGATCGATGCATGCGGACGCGACTGGCTCGCGGACCTCGCCACCCGTGCCTGGCGACGCCCGCTGACCGCCGACGAGCGCAGCACGCTGCTGTCCGACTACGACGCCTGGCACTCGCAGTACGGCATCGACACCGCGATGGTGCTCGCGATCCAGTTGCTGCTCCAGAGCCCCGACTTCCTGTACTTCCCGCGCCTGGGCGCCCCGGGTTCTTCGCCTTCGGGGGCCGCGATACCGCTGAGCGATTGGGAGCTGGCCTCCCGCCTGTCCTACTTGTTGTGGGACTCCATGCCCGACGCCGAGCTGTTCGATCTGGCCCGCGACGGACGTCTACAGGACCGACAGGTGCTCGCCGACCAAGCGGTCCGCATGCTGTCAGACGGTCGTGCCGTCGACATGGTCGTCGGCTTCCATCGGCAAAATTGGGATTTCGACGACGTCGGCTCCAACCCGATCGATCTCGAGTACTACGCCCCGGTGTTCAACGAGCGAGGGCTCGTCGCCGAAGACGACAAGTCCGACTACTACTATCTCGACTACTCCCCGCAGCTGCGGTTCGAGTCCGACGTCTTCATCGCGCGCCACGTGTTCCACGGGGACGCGCGGCTCCACACGCTGCTGACGTCCACCCAGGCCTGGGCCACGCCTGCGGTGGCCGAGCTGGCCTACCAGCAGTCGGTCGACGCCAACGCCGAGCCCGTACTGTGGACCGCACCGATCCCGCAGGAGGGCAACGACCAGTTCGGCCTGTTCGAGGGCGACTACTTTCCCATCACGCTGGACCCCGCCCGGCGGGCCGGGCTGTTTACGATGGCCGGATTCCTGGGCGCCAAGGCGGGACCACAGCAGCCGGCACCCGTGCGACGGGGTGTCACCATCCTCGACCGCCTGCTGTGTACCGAGCTCACCCCTCCGGGCGACGTCCCTCCGCTCGAGCTCGTCGAGCAGATGGAACCCCGCACCAACCGCGACAAGTACGCCATCCATGCCCAGAGCGAGGCCTGTGCCGGCTGCCATCGGGCCATCGACGGCATCGGTCTGACGTTCGAGCACTACGATGCGATGGGTCGCTGGCGAGACACCGACAACGGGCACCCCGTGGACGCCAGCGGCGAGCTGGTCGGCACCGACCGAGACGGTCCGGTCATCGATGCCGTGGCCCTGATGCACGAGCTGGGGCGCAGCCGCACCGTCCACGACTGCTACGTGCGGCAATGGTTCCGATACGCCTTTGGCCGCAACGAGACCATCGACGACCAGCCGACGCTCGACGCCATGCAAGAGGGATTTTGGCGGTCGGACGGCGACATCCTCGAGCTGATCGTCAACCTCGCCGGGTCCTATTCCTTCCGCCATCGGAGTGCACGATGATCGACCGACGTCGTTTCCTCACCGCAATGGGCCTGTCCGCGGGCAGCCTCGTGTTGCCCTCCCTCAGCGGCCGAGTGCGGGGAGCCCTGGGCGATCCTCCGCGCCGCCTGATCGTCCTCGTCTCGCAACACGGGGGCTGGATGCCCACCTGGGCGATGAACCCGGCCGGGCTCCCGACCGACGCGGTGTGGGAGCAAGACCTCAATCCGCTCGCGGCCGAAGATTTCAGCCCGTCGCTCGCTCCGCTGCACCCGTGGCGTAGCCGCACCGTGGCGATCGAGGGTCTGTCGATGGTCTCGGGAGACGTCGACCCCGCGGGCGTCCTCCGCCACGAGATCGGACAGATTCACACCTTGACGGGCAACGAGGTCGAGATGGTCTCGGGGCTCCCCATCGGCAAGAGCCCATCGATCGACCAGCTGATCGCCAACCATGTCTCACGGCCCGACCGCCTGCGCTCGATCGAGCTGTCGGTGGGCGACCAGTCACCGGTGGTCAACTATCGGGACCGCATGCAGCCCCTGCTGGGCGAGTCACGGATGCCGGTCGCCCACGAGCGGCTGTTCGGGCTGGTCAATGGCGGATCGTCGGGCTCGGATGTGCAGCGCGAGCAAGGGACGCTGCTCGATCGTGTGCAAGGCCGCTACGAGGCGCTGGGCGCCCAGCTCTCGGCCGAGGATCGCCACAAGCTCGACGTCCACCGTGACCTCGTCCGTGACTTGAGCCTGCAGATCGACGGGCTGATGAACACCAGCTGTGCGGTCCCCGAGGTGTCGGCGGGGGACGACTACTCGGCCGAGTGGACTGCCGCCGCGACGATGTTGACCAGCGCCATGTCCTGCGACGTGGTTCGTGTCGCCACCATCAACCTCGACACGGTGCCCGCGGCCCAGCTGGGCATTGCGGGCGAAGACATCCATGACGCCTATGCCCACGAGCTGGCGCGCAGCGAGCTGGCCGTCCAGGTCATGACCGACTATTACGCCTACCACAGTGCGCAGGTCGCCGAGCTGCTCGGGTTGCTCGATGGCATCCCCGAGGGGGACGGGACCATGCTCGACCATACGCTGGTGCTGTGGACGAGCGAGCTGGCCGACGGCGTCCACGGCTTCGACCGCATGCCCGTGCTGTTGTTCGGAGGCCAGGCCTGGACCACCGGTCGCTACCTCCACTACCCCTCCGATACGCCCTACGAAGCGTGGGTGTGGGACGGAGTTCGGCGGCCGTCGGCCGGCCGCCCCCACCAAAGACTGCTGTCGAGCGTGATGCGGGCATTCGGCGTGCCCGACCCGCAGACCGGCGGAGATTGGTCGGCAATGCCCATCCGGGAGCTGCCCGGAGCGGCGGGCGCCACCATCGACTGCACCGGGGTGCTCGACGAGTTGTTCGCCGGAGTCTCACCATGAAGACCTCCACCAGACCCATCATCATGGCCACCGCGTACCTCGTGCTGGCGACGGGCTGCGGGCATGAGCCCGGGCCGTCGGCCACCTTCGACAGCGAGGGATGGATCGACGTCAACGTCTCCGGGCCGCCCAGCGATCGCCCGGGAGGTGAAGGTGGCGACGACGACGACGACGACGACGACGACGAATCGGGACGATTTTGGGAGTTCTTTGGCCAGTACGCCGACGGCCAGCTCAGCGAGCTCGAGGGCGAGTTCTTCGCCGAAGATGGAGACCGCGAGGTGTGCATCCTGGTGTTCGGGGCCACCGTCCGCGGCACCGCCGACGACTGCCCCAGCTGCACCGCCGCGTGGGAAATACAGCTCGGCACCCCGCAGGCCGAGATCGACCTCGACGGAGGGTGTCGGACCCACGGCCCCCCGCAGATCGAGGGCTTGATCCTACGACTGGGGATCGCCGACGACGTGCTCATGCGTGACCGTGGCGACGGCTGGGAGCCGGCCGGCGAGGTCCTGTTCGAGGGCGACGAAATCGTGCTCGGGTGGGAAGCCGGCGTCGAGGACCCGTAGCCCGGGCCCTCACAGGAGCCGAGGCTCAACGGTCGGGCCGCAGCGCCCGTCGCCGCAGCCGCGCCGTTCCGCTCGTCCCGACCAACAGCCCCTCGGCCTTGCGACCGAGCTCGGCCGCGTTCGCCTCGTCGGTGTCGACATGCATCTCGAGCCGATACTTGGGCGAGACCCGGATCAACACATCACCAAAGACGAGATCCCGTCCCTCCGAGTTGATTCCCACCTCGACCACATCGCGGTCCTCCACCCCAAACGCGTCGGCGTCCTGCGGTGTCATGTGGATGTGCCGAGCCGCGCAGATGAGCCCTTCCTCGAGGGTGACGGTGCCGGCCGGCCCTTCGAGCGTCACCCCCGGGCTGTTGGCGACATCACCCGAGTTGCGCACGGGAGCATCGACGCCCAGCCAGAACTCGTCGGTGCGCGACACCTCCACCTGGTTGCGGCGCCGCACGGGGCCCAGCACCCGGACCCGCTCCAGCGAGCGCTTGGGGCCGACCACGGTGAGGGTCTCCTCGCACGCGAACTGACCGGGCTGAGACAGCTCGTTGCGCGGCGTGAGCTGGTGGCCAGGGCCGAACAGTCGCTCCACAGTGGCCTGGGTGAGGTGGATGTGCCGCGCGGAGATGGCGATCGGAATGGTGCGCGTCGTCCCGACCTCATCGGCCGCCTCGGCCACGGCACGGGCCTGCTGGGCGATGGCACGCTGCTCGTCGGTCGCGACCACCAGCAGCCGGGTACGCCCCCGATGGGCCGAGATCTCGAACACAGGCGCGGCCGCAGACACGCGAGCCTCGCGATTGCGTCGTTCGTCGAGCTGGGCGCCGAGGAACTCGAGCCGCGCCGAGGCCATGTGGCGAATCTCGGCGCTGCCCTGCCCAATCCCCCCGGTAAAGACGATGGCATCCACCCCGCCCATCACCGCCGCATAGGCCCCGATGTACTTGCGGAGGCGGTGGGCAAACACCCGCATGGCCAGCCGGCAACGGTCGTCGCCCTCGGCGGCACGCGCCTCGATGTCTCGCAGATCGGAGCCCGTGCCCGACAGTCCGGCCAGGCCGCTGCGCTCGTTGAGCAAGGTGTCCAGGCCGTCGAGATCGAGGCCTTCGGCGCGTGCGATGTGCAGCAGCGCCCCTGGATCCACGTCGCCGCTGCGGGTGCCCATGACCAACCCCTCGAGCGGCGTCATGCCCATGCTGGTCTCGACGCTGCGGCCGTACTCCACCGCGGCCACGCTGGCGCCGTTGCCCAAGTGACACGTGATGATGCGTAGCTGGTGCACTGGCTCGCCGAAGAACTCGGCGGCACGCTGCGCCACCCAACCATGGCTCGTGCCGTGGAACCCATAGCGACGGATGCCGTGGGCGTTGGCCAGGGCGTGGGGCACCGCATAGTGGCGAGCGCGGGCCGGGAGCGTGGCGTGGAAGGCCGTGTCGAACACGGCGACGTGCGGGATGCTCGGGCACACCGCTCGCGCCGCCCGGATACCCGCGAGGTTCTGCGGGTTGTGCAGGGGTGCCAGCGGGGCGAGCTCGTCGATGGCCTGCTCGACGTCGTCGTCGATGCGGGTGGGCGCCACGAACCGCTCCCCCCCGTGCACGACCCGATGACCGACAGCACCCACGGCCGCAGGCGCGGCAGCGATGAGCTCGGGAAGCAGGGTGCGCAGCAGTGGACCCGCTGGCTCCGCCGACACGGGTCGGGCCGCGGCATCGCCAAGCCGAGCCTGCGCCTGGTCGGTGCCGACCCGCTCGACGCGAAGGCGACCGTGACGGGTACCGGTGGGGGTCTCGATCAGATCGGCCTTGATCGAGGAGCTCCCGCAGTTGACGACGAGCACGAGCATGCCGCCCGCTTTTAGCAGCCACGCACCACGCTGCGGCCTCGACGAGCTCCCGCGACGACTATCCTCCACATCGAACACCTACCTAGACACACATTGGTGTACACTCGACGATGGAGGGGTCCATGACACCAGCGACGGGATGGTACGTGGCAGCCGCGGTTGGACTCGCGGGCTGTGGGGCTGACGGTGGCCAGGTCGGACGGGCGCCATACGACGGCCCTTGGACCAGCGCGAGCGATGGGACCGACCCCAGCGGCGCTGACCAGGGCACGAGCGACGACGACGGCGCGGACGTCGACGACACCGCCAGCAGCGACGACGACGGGACGCCACCCGCCGGATGCCCCGGTGGCCCCGCAGCGTGGACCACCGTGGTTGCGGAGGTCGAGGCCTACGTCGATGCACAGGGAGGCCCGGGGGCGGCGGTCGCCGTGGTGTGCAATGGCCAACTGGCTCACGCGGCGGGGGTTGGCTTCACCCATGCGTCGGGTGACGAGCCCATCACCGAGACCACGCGCTTCCAGCTCGCCTCGGTGACCAAGATGTTCACCGGGGCCGCCGCGGTAGCCCTGGCCGAGCAGGGCGTGGTGGACCTCCATGCACCCGTCAGTGATGTCCTCGGCACCGTGGGCTACGGACACGTGACACTCCACCAGCTGCTGACCCACACCGCGGGGTACTCGACGGCATTCGACGTGGTGCAGTCGTCCGATCTGGTCACGGTCGTGCTCGACAACGCCAACCAGCCCCTGTGGGCGCCTGCAGGCGCGGTGTGGAACTACACCAACCCCGGCTTCTCGGTGGCGGGCGCGGTGCTGGAGATGGCATCGGGGACGGACTTTGGCCCGTTGGTCGAGACCGCGCTGTTCGAGCCCGCGGGGATGAGTCGAGCCACGATGCACGTGGCGACGGTGCTCGCCGAAGGCAACTATGCCTACGGGCACGAGGGCAGCCCAGCCGCGCCCATCCCCATCGCGCCGGACGGCTCGTACTATGCCTCGGCACTATACGGACCACAGGGAGGCGCATGGGGCAGCGTCGAAGATCTCGCGCGCTGGGGCGAGATGCATCTCGCGGGGGGCGGCAACGTGTTGTCTGCAGCCGGCGCGGCCTCGTTGGGCGAGTTCCACACGAGAACGGCTGACTCCGAGCAGGGCTACGGCTACGGCGTGTTCGTGGAGAGCTTCTACGATCCCACCGTCCTCACCCACGGCGGAAGCACGCCCGGGTTTCTCGCCCAGTGGCGTCTGGTCCCCGACCTCCAATTCGGTGTGTTCGTGGTGACCAACTCCGAGTGGGTGTCCCCGAACGCCATCGCCGACATCGCGATGGACCAGTACATCGAGCTCGGCTGGGCCGGCGACCCACCGGGCGCCACGGTGCTCGACGACTACGTGGGGACGTACACCGACCCGTACGGAGATCTGGGAACGATCACGATCACCAGCGACGGTGTGGGCCTGACGGCCCAGCTCGGTGGCTCGAGTGAACCCATGATGCACCAATGGGAGGACATCTTTACGGTCTACCACCCAGCGCTGGGGTTCGACATCAACCTCGCATTTTGGCGCGGGGACGGAGCCCAGGCCCAGTATATGGTCTCAATCTGGGGTGTGGGTACACGAAGCTGATCACAGCC
>JAHZJA010000351.1 GCA_022601155.1 Deltaproteobacteria bacterium
CCGCCCGACAAGATCCTCAAGGCCGTGGCCACCGAGCGGGGCCAGCCCGACGACTTCCACCCGACCGACGTCGCCATCTACTTCGGCGATGCGGGCAAGACCGTCGACGACCCCTACTTCGGCGGCGACGGCCCGGCGCGCACGGGCTGTATTCGCTGCGGCGGATGCATGCTTGGTTGCCAGCACGGGGCCAAGAACACCCTCGACAAGAACTACCTCCACCTCGCGCGTCAACGCGGGCTGGAGCTGCAGGCCGACACCGAGGTCACCGCCGTGCGCCCGCTGCCCGATGGCGGCTATCGGGTGGAAGCCAAGCACGGCCGCAACATGCTGTGGCGCAAGCGCAAGGCGTTCACGGCGGCCAAGGTGGTGTTCGCAGGGGGAGTGCTCGGCACCGTCAAGCTCCTCACCAAGATGAAGCACGACCCCAAGGGTCTGCCCAACCTCTCCGATCGCCTGGGCGATGCGATTCGCACCAACTCCGAGTCGCTCATCGGCGTGATCACACCCGACCGCGACGCCGACTACTCCAAGGGAGTGGCCATCGGCTCGATCTTCCAGATCGACGAGCGCGCGCACCTCGAGCCCGTGCGCTACCCAGCCGGCTCGGGTGCATTCCACACCATGCTCGCGCCCCACGTGGCGGGTGAGAACGCACTGGTGCGGCTGCTGCGGGTGGTCGGCACCGTGTTCCGGCACCCGATCCAGTTGATCCGCTCGCTGCTGGTCCCCGACCTCGCCAAGCAGAGTGCCATCTTGCTGTACATGCGCACCGCCGAGGGCACCCTCCGGTTCAAGCGTCGGTGGTGGGGCGGCCTGGGTTCACAGCGCGAGGCGGGTCCCGCCCCCACTGCCTCGATCCCCGAGGCGACCGAGCTGGCCAAGGCCTTCAGCGAGAAGATGGGCGGCATGCCGTTTTCGTTGATCACCGAGACCGCCTTCAACATCCCGACCACCGCCCACATCCTGGGCGGATGCGTGATGGGGGACAGCGCGGAGACGGGAGTCATCGATGCGGAGCACCGGGTGTACGGCTACGACGGCCTGTACATCATCGACGGCTCTGCGGTCTCGTCCAACCCTGGCGTCAATCCCTCGCTCACCATCGCGGCGCTGGCCGAGCGGGCGGTGGCCCAGTTTCCGGCCAAGGCCGGGGTCGAGGTTCAGCACGCCCTGCCCGCGGCGCAGTAGCCCTTGGGAGCTGTCTCACCGTGGATCCCATCACCCAAGGTCTGCTCGGCGCTGCCGTCACCCAAGCGGTGCTCGGCCGTCGTCTCGGCAAGCGAGCGTGGCTGGTCGGCGCCATTGGGGGCATGGCTGCCGACCTCGACGTGCTGATTCGAAGCCCCTCCGACCCGCTGGTGGGGTGGCAGTTCCATCGACACTTCACCCACAGCGTCGCGTTCATCCCGTTCGGCGGCGTGCTGGCCTCGCTCCCGTGGATCCTGCGCAAGCGCTTCGCCACCGTACGCCGCGACATCATCGCGGGCACCACCGTCGGCTACGCCACGCACGCCCTGCTCGACGCATTCACCTCGTACGGCACGATGCTGTGGTGGCCGCTGTCGGACATGCGGGTGGCCTGGAGCTGGATCTCCATCGTCGATCCCATCTACACGGGGATCCTGGGCATCGGGGTGGTGCTCGCCGCTCGTCGGCTCTCCATGCGTCCGGCTCGGATCGCGTTGCTGTTGTCGTCGCTGTACATGGTGCTGGGGTTCGTCCAGCGCGCGCGGGTCCTCGATGCCACGCAGCAGCTCGCGACTTCACGCGGACACACGGTAGAGCGCATCGATGCCTATCCCGCGCCGCCCACCAACCTCATGTGGCGCACCACCTACCTGAGCGAAGGCCGCGTCTACATCAGCCAGGCTCGGGCGCCGTGGTGGTCGCCAGTACGGGTGCGCCCGGGCGAGTCGGTCGAGCTGGTCACCGAGCCGCCCGCCGCCATCGCCGAGGATCCGGCCACTCGTGAGGGCTTCGAGGTCTTCCAGTGGTTCGCCCGCGGATGGGTGGGCTGGGATCCCAAGTACCCCGACGTGCTCGCCGATCTCCGCTACGGCCTCGTAGGCGGCTCGGCGAGCAGCATGTGGGGCGTACAGCTGCGCCCGGGACAGTCGCCCGCGGTGCAGTCGCATCGGGGTCCCATGGAAGATGCAATGGGGCCCCGATGGCGTGACCTGCTCGGCGACGGCTGGTAGCCGCTACTCCGCCAGCAGCTGCTCGATCGTCGCCTGCATCGCGGCCGCGTCGAACTGGTGCCGCACGTAGCGAATGATCCCCTGCTTGTCGACGATCACGTCCAGCGGATACGGAGAGATCGAGCCATCGATGTTGGCGTACATCGAGTACGTCACGTCGCCGAGCAGCAGCGGGAAGGTCACGTTGGTCTGGTCACCGAAGGCTCCCACCGTCTGTGCCGACTCGCCGCCAAACAAGCCCGAGCCGCTGAGGCCGAGGACCTGCACGCCCTGGTCTCGATACGGCTGCCAAATCTGAGTCTCGAGGTCTGGAAACTCCAGACTGCACACGGGTCAGAAGGTGGCGAAGTACGCCAGCACCGTGACCTGTCCGGTGAGCGCGGTGCTCGACCATAGCTGCCCGTCCAGATCGAACAGCTCGAACGACGGTACCGGGTGGCCCGGCCCCAAGAAGTTGAGGTTGCCCGCGACCCGTAGCCCGGTGACGGGCTCGTCGAGATCGTCGGAGGCAATCTCCAGCTCGCCGACGAACAGCGCGTCATCGGACGGGGTGAAGCTGATCTCCACCGCCTCGGCCTGACCCGGATCGATGTCCAGCGTCTGTGCGTCGATCTCCATCTCCGCGTCAGACACCGACAACCCGCTGACGTGCAGCGGCTGGTTGCCCATGTTGCGAACCACGACCACCTGCGTCTGGGTCTCGCCGACCTGCTGCACACCGAACTGAACGGTGTCGGGGCTCACCCAGATCTCGGGCCCATACGCGCAATCGACCTGGTCGTAGGCGTGCAGGCCCTCCCACTCGCCCGCGTAGACCCGGCCCCGACGACCAGGCTCGGCCGGCACCGCCTCGATGGCGAGCACCCGGGAGAACGCAGCCTCGGTGGGCACGATCTCGGCGAGGATGGGCTCCAGCCCGTGGGGCGCGCTCGCGTCGTAGCCCCGCACCTCGTCCCACTCGGCGACCATCAAGGTGGCATTTTGGCCCATCGCGACGGCCAGCGCCGTACCGACCACCTCGCGCTCGGTCAGCACCTGCGGGTCGGAGGGATCGGAGACGTCGACGGCGGCCACGAAGCCCGAGGCCGCGACGTAGGCAATGCCCTCGACCACCACTACGTCCTTGCTCGACCCCTGCAGCGGCACCGTCGCCAGCAACACCGGGGCACCGTCGCTGATGTCGTAGGTGCGCAAGCCCGTCGCTCCTTCCGCCACCACCAGGGCCTCGCCCACCCGCTGGGGCAGCCAAGCGTCGGAGTCCGCGTCGGCGAACGCGGCCGTCTGCACCAGCTCGGTGCCCTGCACCTCGAACATCAGCAGTCCATCGTCGTGCGCGGCCGCGTACACGACGTCGTCGACCAACACCGCCCCCTCGATCGACGGCTCACCCTGCCAACTGGCCACGACTGCGGGCATCGTCGGCGTACTGATGTCGAACACCGTCAAGAAGGGGTCGGGCTGGATCTCATCACCGCGGTTGGTGATGACCACCTGGTCGCGCTCGAAGTCGGCCCCCACATGCTGGCACCGCGGGAACGAGGGGTGGGCGAATGGACCGCCGACCCGCTCGGCCAGCAGCGTCGGTGAGCCGCTGGTGGCGGCGTCGAACACCATCAGCCCCTGGGTCGCCGTGCACTGATAGATGGTGGTGCCGTCCGCGACCACATCCAGGATTTCGAGAAAGCCGCCCGACAGGCCGTACTCAGCGCGCTCCAGGTGCTGCAGGCCGTCGGCCGGAGCATTGGCCCCCGGATCGGGGCAGTTGATCGATCCCGGCCACGGCTCCCCCGTGTCGGAATCGCCAGCGGAGCCGTCTGGCCCGTCGGCCCCGGCAATCGTGCCCGCGGTGGCGTCGGACGCGGTCGTCCCTCCCGCGGGCCCCGCTTCGCCCCCTCCACACGCAACGGCCACCAGCGGCCACCATCTCCACCACATCGAGGTTCGGGTCACGGACTACACCTTCCCTCGAAGCGAAGCGGAAACCACGCCCCAGAAGTTACGCGGTTCGGCGAATCGTGAGCGCGACTACGTGTTGGTCGCCGCGGACCGACCCACTCGCGGTCAGGTCCCGCCCAGCGGCCAGCGGTCGTACTCGCCCCGCGCGATCTGCAGGACGTCGCGCTCCACCAGCATGTGGCTGTCCTTGCCCATCGTCAGCCCCTCTGCGTGGCATCGATCGCTCATGCGATCGCGGTGGAAGGCCTTGAGCTCGCTGTCGATCGGAAGCTGACCAGGGTCGAGGAACCGAACGGCACCCGTCTGGTCGCGTGCGGTCATCACCTCGCCGCGACAGTGAATGCTCGGCGCAAACGGGATGTCGAGAATGCCGCGGTCGAACGCATTGACGACCCCTGCGGCCAGGCTGCCGTGGCCACAGGCGAACACCCCCTCGAGGATGCACTCCACCTCGCGACGGATGATCGCTTCCTCCTCGGCCACGGCCACCGCGTCGAGGCTGAGCTTCGACGCCTCGCTGATCCCCTGCCGGGTCAACCCCAGCGCCTCGAGGTTGTCGAGCATCGAGGGAATTCGATAGGCCTCGACCGCCGTCTTGGTGAGCATCCGCGTCGCCCCCGCGAGGGCGGCCGTCGTGGCGGACTGGCGAATGAGCTCCTTGGCCTTGTCCGCGTCGGCGGGAAACGCCGCCATGTACTGATGGAAGATGGCGTTGACCTGAACCGAGGGATAGCCCAGTCGGGCGAGAATCTCGGGGACCAACGTCCGGATCGTCCGGATCGCCGCAGCATCCTGGATGCGGTGCCCCTGCTCCGCATAGCCCACGCTGACACAGCGCACGCCCTGGCTCGCCGCGAGCAACGACTCGATGATCCCCGATGCGATCGCAATCGAGGGGGGCACCAGAGCCGCAGTGAGCGTGCCAAAGAACTCACGGTCGAGCACGATGCCGTATCGCTCGGCGTACAGCCCGGTGAGCCGGTCGACGTACTGCCACGCACGGATCGAGTCCGCGAGCGAGTAGTCCTTGTAGTAGGGGACGTTGTAGCAAATGGCGCCGCCCTCGTAGGCCGTCACGCCACCCGCGTAGGAAATCTCGGCGAGCAGTTCGGGCGCGCGCGTGCTGTGGCGGGTCTGAATGGGCAACCCCACCGCAGTCGAGGTGCGCCGCAGTGCCTCCACCCCATGGTTGACCACGGGAAACCCGTTGATCGACGAACCTCCGGCGGTAGAGCTCTCTCGAATTCCCTCTTCCGCCGCGATGTAGTTGTTGTTCCGCGTCAGCGAGTCCACCTGATACGACAGCGTGTCCGCACCACCGCCCTTGAACGCCTGGAACAGCTTGATCTGGTCGTCCACCAGGGCAACGCCGGAGCGGGGCTGGAGCAGCGGCCCCTGCTCGATCTTCTGCCTGGCCTGCACTTCGGCGAACGACGGCTGTCGCGAGAGGAACTCCGCGTTGGCATCCAGGTCGCGGGCGCCCGCCCCGGTCCGCCAGGACTCGAGCACCTCGCGACGACGTTGGTGGAGCTCTTTCTCCTCGAGGCGATGGTCGCTGGGAGTCGTGCCCGAGCTTCGAATGCGCCGATTCTTCTCCCACAGCCCCAGCGGATCGGTGGCGGCCGTGGTTCCGTGCAGATCGCGGACGAGACAGTCGAAGATCGCGTTGACGTCGACGAACCGGCAAAACACCCGGTCGAAGCCCATCTCCATGAAGTGCCGCTCGGAGCCGATGGCCTCGCCCAGTGCAGGGTTGCCGCCGAGGTACCACTTGACGGTCCGCGATGGGTACCGCTGCATGAACTCGGGGAACTCGCGCAGGTACTTCTCCGCGTGCCCGTCCATGCACGAGATCATCACGACATTGGAGATGGACGCGAAGTGGAAGAAGTCTTCTGGATCGCTCTGAGGCCCGATGTACAGGACACGGTATCTCCGTGTCAGCGCCTGTCTGAGTATGGTCAGCCCAACCGAATGTGCATCTCCGCCAACGCCTCCCAGCAGTATCGTATGTTGTTCAGCGGCCATCGTATCCTCGTACTCTTGGGCAATCGTGATGCGTTCTCAGCTCGCGTTTTCCGCACGAACTTTGGTGACGTCGAGCTTCCCGTTCGCCGTCACGGGCAGCGCCGGGTAGAACAAGAACGTCCTGGGCACGGCAAAGCTCGGTAGCGCATCGGCCAGTTGCTTGGTGAACGCAGTGGAGGGAATTTCGCTCCCGCTGTGGGTCTCGTAGGCGGCGACGATCCGCTGGCCCAAAGCCGGGTCCGGAAGACCGAACACGGCGGCCTGACGTACATCGTCGACCTTCATCAGGGCTTCGGCGACCTCGTCGGGGCTGATGCGATAGCCACGGCTCTTGATCTGCATGTCCATGCGGCCATGGAAATAGACGTAGCCATCTTCGCTCATCGAGACCAGATCGCCCGATCGCACCGCACGCTCGGGCAGACAGCCAGGGCCGCGCCCCGGGAGCTCGATGAAGCGCTTTGCCGTGAGCTCGGGATTGTTGAGGTAGCCGTAGGTGACGAACGCTCCTCGGTGGACCAGCTCGCCCTTGGTCCCTGGCGCGCAAGGATTGCCATCCTCGTCGACGACGAGGATCTCGACCTCGGGCACCGGTCGGCCCACGCACCCCGGACGCTCATGCAGCTGATCGTGGGGCAGATAGGTCGAGCGGAACGACTCGGTCAGCCCGTACATCACGATGATCTTCGAATCCCCAAAGGCGTCGTCGAGCTCGCGAAGCAGCTGAGGAGGATGGGCGCCTCCTGCCGTGGTGATGTAGCGCAGGTGCGGCACCGACAGCGGCTGACGCTGACGCTTCATGTGGGCCAGCACTCCGGGCCAGACCGAGGGCACGGCCGCCAGTCCCGTGATCTTCTCCCGCTCGATCAGCCGCAGCAGGTCCAGGGGCATCACGTGGCTGTGCATCACCAGCGAGGCCCCGGTACGCACGGCCGTGAGCAGCTGGTTGAGACCGTAGTCGAAGCCGAGCGGCAGGATGCTCAGCGTGGTGTCCTGCTCGGTGATGCCCAGGTAACCGCTGACGATCCGAGCCCCGTCGAGCAGGGTGCGGTGCGGAACGACCACTCCCTTGGGGCGTCCCGTCGATCCCGAGGTGTAGATGATGTTGGCGACGTCGACCGGGATGTTCTTGGTCGGCGCGAGCCGTGGCTCGCCTCCCGTCCCGGCCAGCGCTTCGCCCAAGCTGCCGTCGACCTCGACCTCGATCCATGGTGTGGGGCCGGCGGCCAGCTTCTCGGCCAGGGTCTCGCGATGGTCCGCCGTGCCCACGATCGCCTTCATCCCGGCGTCGGCGATCTGGTGCTCCATCTGGGCTGGGCGCAGCAGCGGGTTGATGATGCTGAACGCGGCGTCGACCAGCGCGATCCCGAACAGCGCCGAGACCTGAGCGGGGCTGTGGGGCGCCAGAATACCCACGACGTCACCGCGGCCGATGCCGCGTTCGTCGAGAACACGAGCGATGTGACCGGCCCGGTCGAGAATCTCTTGCCACGTCGACCGGGTCTGCTTGAACACGATGCCGGCCGAGTCTCCCGACGCGGCGGCACGGTTGCGAAGCAACTCCGCGATGTTCTTGGGCTCACTGTGTTGCATGTCGAGTTTCGGTTGCGCGCTGGCGAGTCGCATGAAGGGTGCGGCACGCTCCTGTGACCAGGAGCAGGACTCGGGAGGACGAGGCCAGCTCTCCGGACGAGATGAGACGCTCTAGTGCCAGGACGGCCCGCAGAACATAGAGCGGATCGGGCAGCAGCCCATAGGTACCCACCACACGCTGGAGTTCTTCCAATTGTCTGGCGGGGCCGTGGTCGGTCCAACGATCATCGATGGTGAGCCGATCGGTTCGCTGGAGCGTTGCACCCAGTGTGGGACGGACCTGTGCGTAGAGTTTGTCGATCTGCTGCAGCAGTCCGGGCGCATCGCGAGCAACCGAGACCCCCAACAACATGGGCACCGTGTCCGGATCGAGATCGAGCACCTGCATGGCCAGATCGAGGGCGAACAACGTCGCGCCCGAGCCCGTCGGTACGACGATGTGTTGGTAGGGACAGCGCCCACCGTGCTGCGCCACGATTTCTCGAACGAGATCGATGATGCCCAGCGCGCCCGGCAAGCCGCCGCAGCCGAAGGGAACGAACAGCGCCTTGCCTCCGGCCTTCCGCACCCGGCTCATCAGGCGCTTGGCCGTCATCCCGTGCAGCCGCCACTCGTCCTCCTCCAGGAACTGCACCCGAGCGCCATGCATCCGCATGATCGTCAGGTTGTCGTCCTCCTGGTCCCCGTAGCACGCCGACTTGCGCAACAACACGTGCGTCGTCATGCCGTGACGCGCCCCGAGCATCGACACCAGCCGACACTGGTTGGAGGTGGGCTCGCCGATGGTGATGAGGTCGCTGACGCCGTCTTCCTTGGCCTGCCACACGATGTAGGACAGCGCCCGCATCTTGGTGCCCGTGAGCTGGTCGCCGATGAGGTCGTCTCGCTTGAGATCGACCTCGACCCCTCCCAACGCCGACAGCGACTCGCAGCGAACGAGTGGCGTCGGCACAGTGCCGAGCGGGACCCGGTTATCGAGCCGCCGCGCGAGGTCCACCGCCGTCACTACGTGTCGTCCTCGGTTCGCGCCTTGACGATGCGCTCGATCGTCGTGAGCTTGTCGAAGTTGTCCAGGGTCAGATCGTCTTCCTCGAAGACGATGTCGAAGCGTGTCTCGAGGGCGTTGACCAGCTCGAGAACACTGAGCGAATCCAAGATCCCCGCCGCCACGATCGACTCGGCGTCATCGCTGGAGACTGTCTTGCCCAGACTCGTGAATACTTCGACAATACTGCTGCGTAGATCCGTCATGCTCGCCGTTGGCTTGGTTGTTCTTGGCTCCGAAGATGGGCCGAGCGGTAACCGCGATTGAGAAAGATGTCCTGCGCCCCATCTCCCTTGGTGAGGTAGATCTGGCCGCCGCCGAGCTCCGGAAGGACCCGACGCTTGCGGCGATTGCGAATGGACAGCAGGTTGATACTCCGGCGCTCTCGCCACTCTGGCGGCTGCAGGAGGTAGGGGATGTCGTGGGCTCGGTGGTCTTCGGGGCGCACGAACGCAGGCGGCAGCTGGTGCAGCACCTCATCGTGAGCACAAAAGAAATCGAGCAAGGCGCACCCGGTGTCCTTGGCGAACCGAGCCACGGCGCCAGCCAGAGCGTGCTCTTGGCCCGGGGTGGGCAAGAACTCGAGCAGCCGCACCGCGTGGCACTCGGGCTCCAGCGCCAGCGCCTCGCGGCGGACGACGGCGATCCCTGCCGACTGTGAGGCCTCGGTGGTGATGACGGCGTAGTCGATGTGCGGGTGCCGAAAGTACCGCCAATCGATCCAGGCGGGAGTTCGTCCGCAGCAAGGCCGGCCCGATGCGAGCATGGCCTGCCAGTAGTCGTCGCGGAGCTCGGATGCGGTCTCGACCTGGACCCAGCGCTTGCCGGTCGCGAGCTCCGCCGTGGCCTCGGCCTTCGACCGGAACCAGCCGAGGTCGATCGCGGCCGAGCCGGGAGCGAGGGCGACGATTCGACGCAACGCATCGACATCGCCGACGAGGATCAGGCGACGCATGTCGTGGCAGTAGTGGCCACCCAGATGCTGGACATAGAGGTCGCGGAGAAAGGCGGTGGCCCCCATCACGAAGCAATAGTCGAATCGGCCCACCAGGCGTCGGGCCAGCAGGCCATAGACTCCGCCCGAGTCCGGTCGTGCCAACGACTCGGTGGTGACGACGGCGGGGTGTCGCTTCCCGTCGAGATACACCTCGGTGGGCACGTAGTTGATGCACCCCGCCAAGCGGTCGCCGTCGACGGCAGCCAACACCGTGAACTCCTCGGCCGTGGCGCAGTCCAGGTGTTGTGGACTTCCGTGGTGCAACCAGTCGAAGTAGCGGGGCTCTGTGCAGTACACGTCGCGGTCGTAGTAGGACTCGAATAGATCCCGAGCTAGCTGATGCTCACCGATCCTCAGATTCCGATACTCCACTCGTGCATCCTCGTTGCTTCGCCGCGTCGAAACCTATCGCATGAGCCCAGGCGCGTCCATTGTGGAGGCCCAGCGGTTCGACCGCACCCCGCGGGTGCAGGGCGACTCGACTTCGGGCTCCAAATAAACTCGCGAGCGAGGCTACCGAGTACCATCCCACTTGCCCGCAATCCACCCCTGCGAACCGTGTCGAAATCCGACTTTGGCACCATCACGACCGCGGAAAGTCCGTGCGAGAAGATGCCCTTCATCGCAGGTCCCGCGCACCGCTTCGATCGGCCGAAAACGCAGCGAGCGAGTCGGCGGTCCCGAGGGTAACAGCGCGTGGTAGCGGAATGAGCAGCGCACGTCAATGTGTGCACGATCATAATTCGGCCACGCCAGCGCCAACCCGCCAAGACCGGCCTCCTATGACCTCCGACGTCATGGCGGTACCCAGGCTCCCAATCATGCTCGTCATGGTGAACGACCACAGCCGACGGCTTCGACTCGCGCTGCTCGCCAACGCGACCGTGTCCAGCATGTGCGCGATTGGACTGCTGGGATGGGCGCCAGACCTCGAGACGCACATTCCTCTTCCGGCCTCCGCGCAATACGGGCTCGCCGCGGGCTTGCTCGTTTTCGTCACCTGGCTCGTGTGGCAAGCGACGCGACCCGCCGTCGACCTGCGGGACGCCCTGTCGACATCGCTGGCCGACGGGCTGTGGGTGCTGGGCAGCGCCATCATCTGGGGCTGGTGGTCGGACGCGTCTTCGCCACTGGGTGCGGCCTTGTTCCTCGGCGTCGCGGGGGCAGTCGGCCTGGTTGGCGGCCTCCAGCTCGCAGGCATCGGCTACGCCATCGCCGAGCGGGATCCCAGCCTCGGCACCCGCAATCGACACGCGCTGACCGTCGACGTCGACGCTCCGCCCGACTCGATGTGGAAGGTCATCGCCGACCTGCCCGGGATCCATCGATACGCCCCCGACATCACCAGCTCGACGATGCGTACCGCCGACGCTCCGGGACTGGGTGCCGTCCGGGCCTGCACCAATGCTCGCGGGCAACGATGGGCAGAGCAGTGCACCGACTGGGTCCCCGGCGAGCGCATCGCGTTGCGCTTCCTGGCGAACGAGCCGGGCTTCCCCTTCCCCATGAACCCGATGCTCGGCGGCTGGGTCGTGCAGGGTAGCGGACGCGATCGGGCGCGCGTCACCGTGTGGTGGTCGTTCACCACCAAGCCAGCGTGGGCTGGCGTGTTCATCGTCCCCTTGATGGCCGGATCGCTACGCCGCAGCTTCATCCCCGTGATCCAAGCCATGGCCGCGCAAGCGCGACGGCACGCAGCCGCAGAGTCGACCCCCGCCGACCATGCGGCGTAGTCGTCGCGCGCGCTGGTAGACTCTGCATGATGGCCGACCTCCTGCGTCACCTCCCCCTGGCTGCTGCGTTCGTACTGGGTGCATGTGCGGCGTCGGCAGCTCAGTCCTCCGCCTCGACCCCTCCCACCCACGCTCCTGCAGCCTCGCTGTCCGCGAGTCCCACCACGCTGTCGCCCCCGGTGACGACCGCCGCCGATGCCGAGCGTCGCGTCGCGCCCAGCGGCAAGGCTCGGGTCACCATCCTCGCCAGAGGGGCCAACGCGTTCATCGCCCGCCTCGAGATGGACGCCGGGGCCACCGTTCCCGAGCATCGCGACGCGACCGAGGAGTACATCCACGTGCTCCAAGGCTCGGGGACGATCGTCGTCGACGACCAGCCGTTCGCGCTCGCGCCCGGCTCCACGGTGTACATGCCGGCCAATGCCAAGGTCTCCTACCAAAACGGAGACGAGCCCCTCGTTGGCCTGCAGGTGTTCTCCGGGCCCGAGCCCGCGGCCAAGTACGACGGCTGGACACCGGAGGCGTGACACCGCCAGGCGAGGGTAGTTCAGCGGGTTGATCGGCCGCGAGGTCTCTTCGCCGGTGCCGCCTTCGCGGTCGTCTGCTTCTTTGCG
>JAHZJA010000352.1 GCA_022601155.1 Deltaproteobacteria bacterium
CCGAAATCACTCGCGGATGAACCAAGTAGCCAGCACGGCTTCGGCTCCACCAACGACTCGTGCAGCTAGGCACCGCGACTTCGGGTCTGGCTCGCGTGCCGGGTTCACTCGGGGCTTGGGCTCCGGCTTGGGCACGCGCCCCACGTTGTTGCGCCTGTCCTTCTCCGGCACTGGCTCGGGCTTGGCCACCGGCTCGTGCTCCCGGCCGTCATGAGCCGCAGCAGGGCGGTAGCGCACGCGAGCCCGACGGGGCTCGTCGCGGCATCAAGGTTCGAGGCACCGGCGCTGCGCCCGAGGCAACGCCGACGACCTCGCAACGTCAAAAGCAGTTGTTGTTTGCGAGGACGATGCAGTAAAAGTCGGCTTGATCCTCCGTGCAGCCCGCGGTGTAGGTGCAATGGACCTTGCCGTGCACAGGGTGGACGCACCAATCCAGCGTCACCCAGCATAGCGCCTCCGTCGGATCGTTGGCGGCGACGAGGCCAAACGGCTCGTCTACGCTCTGGTCGGGATCTTCGTCGATCCGGACCCGAGCGATCGGCTCCGACGACTCCAACTCCTCGGCGGGCGTGAGGACGACGTTGTCGAGCGTCAGAGCCTCCTGCGCCCGCTCGTCGAGGTCGGAGGTGTCCTGGTCGCAGCCTAGCGGCATCGTCAGGCCCAAGGCGAAGATCGAAAGCAAGAGAGTCTTCATGCGGTGTCGTTTCCTTTGCGTTTGTGCGTTGAAAAACAGGCGCGTAGATCCGAGAGACCGCGGATCCCTATGCCCCGCAGGCTCCCGTACACACGCGCCCCGCGCCCTATGTTGTGGAAATGAACCAGGGACTCCCCCCGTCGCGGAATGCGATCGAGATCCCGCTTTCGGGCACAACTATTGGACCGAGGTGTTTCGGGTTGTGACGGCCTCGCGACGCAGAAAATCGTCCGGCCCGGTGCGGAAGTTGTCAAACAACGTGAGACAGTTCTGGTTTGAATTTACTGAACCGAATGCGCGAGTTGCGGTTGCGGTTCAGCGGTGATCGTCGTCGGTGCGGGCTTGTTGATCCACACCGCGGTGGGCAACGGCGGGGGCTTGGGCAGTCCTTGAGGAAAGCGCTTGGGGTTGACCTCGAAGGCCGCGGCGAGAGCCTCAGCTCGGCGATGCCACTTGTCGAGCGCGAGGCCGTGGTGGACGTCGAAGGGCGTCATGAGGCCCAGCGCGAGATGGTGGTGTTCCTGGTTGTACCAGTCGACGAAGTCGCGGCAGTGGGCCTCGGCATGTGCGAGGTCGTCGAAGCGTGGCGGGAAATCGGGGCGGTACTTGAGCGTCTTGAACTGCGACTCGGAGTACGGGTTGTCGTTCGACACACGCGGTCGCGAGAAGCTCTTGGTGACGCCGAGTGTGGCGCACTGCTGGGCGAAGGTCTTGGATGTCATCGGCGAGCCGCGGTCTTGGTGCAGCGTCAGCGCACCGGGCTCGATCCCCTGTCGAGCACAGGTCTCGGTGAGCAGGCGTTTGGCCAGCGCCGCAGACTCTCGCTCGGCGACGAGCCAGCCGACGACATATCGGCTGAACAGGTCGAGGACGACGTACAGGTGATAGTAGGTCCACGTCCGGGGGCCGAGCAGCTTGGTGATGTCCCAGGTCCACACCTGCCGGGGTGCGGTCGCCACCAGCTCGGGCTTGGTGTGCGGCGGGTGGACGCGTTGCCGTCGACGTTCGCGTACCTCCGCGTTGTCGGCCAAAGATCCGGTACATCGTGCGGATCGAGCAGTGGTAGGTCTTCTCGTCGAGCAGTTGGGCGTAGACTTCGGTCGGCGGCAGGTCGACGAATCGAGGCTCGTGCAGAGTGTCGAGGACGGTCTGGCGTTCGCCTTGCGACAGAGCGTGCTTGGGTTTCGGACGCGGGCCCGACGTTGGAGGTCGTCCGGGACGGTGCCGGTAGTAGGTTGCTCGCGGCAACCCCAGTGCCTCGCAGGTCGGCGCGATGCCGAGACGTGGCGCGACTCGGTCGACGAGCGTGATCATGGCGTGTCGTCCTTGGGCAGTTGGCCCAGTATCGTCGCGAGTTTTTTTTGGACTTCGACAAGGCCCTCAGCTCGCTCACGGCGGGCGCGTTCCTTGGCAAGTTGCCGCTCGAGCTCGGCGATCCGGCGGTCACGAGGGTCGGTCACCTTGGGCTTGGGGCCGCGCTTCTTCGCGGTCAGGGCCTCGAGTTGGCCTTGCTCGCGGGCCTTTCGCCACTCGGTCAGGTGCGACGAATACAGGCCCTCACGCCGCAGCAGAGCGCCTCGTTCGCTAGGGTCGGTGCAGGCGTCGGCCTCCTTGAGGATCGACAGCTTGTACTGCGCAGAGAAACGTCGTCGCTTTGCTTTGGCTGACACTTGGACGTCGGGCCGGGATGGCGGCTGGTTGGTTGGGATCATCTCCTCTTCCGGGCTCGCCCTCTACAGTAAATCTCGGGGGTCATCCTGTCTCACGCAGCCTGGCACAGAGGGGCATCGACGCGGCGCAGCTCGATCGCTTCGCGCCGCTGCAGATGACCTACCTGCTGCCCGAGGAAGAGGTGAAGCTGCTCCAAGGCCGGCACGAAGACTTGCCCGTTGGCGTGATCGCGCACTGCGTCGCGGTGGCTGATGCCGTGCGGAACAGCGAGGACCTCCCGGCAAGCCTGTCGGTACGGGCGACCGAGGAAGCGTGCATCTACATGAAGCACCCGTTGTTCGCGGGGGACGTGAGCACGTTGCCCGAGGTGCTCAACAGCAGCTTCTGCGGGCGTTTCTCAGGCCGCTGGGATGACGTCGGCAGCGATGCCGGGGCGGTGTGGGCGATGGTGAAGAAGGTGTTGCGCGAGCGGAAGCTGTCAGTGCCCGAAGAGGGGTGAAGCGAGCACCTTCGCCTACGAACGCGGGAGATCCGCTCGCCTGGGAGAGGGAGCCTGTCCGGGCGGACGCGCTCGCCCGCGTATGACGCAGACCCCATCGAGGTGCGTGAGCGTCCCCCGGGGTCAGGCCTGGTTTCGCAGCCAGTTCGAGAGAGCCACGCCGATCTCGTCGGGCGAGTCCTCTTGGATGAAGTGGGACCCGCGAACCGTCACTTCAGTGAGGTTCGGCCAGGTACGAACGAAGTCTCGCGCATAGCCAACAAG
Source organism: Deltaproteobacteria bacterium (assembly GCA_022601155.1). Lineage (GTDB taxonomy): Bacteria > Myxococcota_A > Polyangia > Nannocystales > Nannocystaceae > Paraliomyxa. Next base: position 3,129 of record JAHZJA010000352.1, read on the forward strand.
GAAGGCACCGGGATCGGCGTTCACGAAAAGCTTCGGCAACGGTGAGCTCGACAGGTAGTCGGCGTACGCGCGAACAATCGCGACGGTGTCTGCGGGTTCGCCCGCAATCGGAAGTTGCCGTGGACCCGCCAGGGTCGGTCTCCGGCCTTCGCCGGACTCCAGAAACGGCCGTCGGTACTCCGCGTGTTCCTCCGGGCTGAGCTCTCGAAGGACGGCGCTCGGAAGCAACGTGTCGATGAAGAAGTTGTCGTCCAGAACCATCGCCTCGCCTTCGGCAGAGCGCAGGCGTCCGATCGGACCGTGCAGGTCCTTGGGGAACTCATCCCAGGTTGGGAAGGCCGTCACGATGGCCTCCATGAACGCAATGCCCTTCACGGCATCGCGGTGCTGCTCGGCCCAGTGAAAGCCGAGGCCAGAGCCCCAGTCGTGAAGCACCAGGGTGACGCGTTCTCGTACGCCCAATCCTTCGAGGAGCGCGAAGAGGTACTCCGCGTGCTCTGAGACGCTGTAGCTTCCAGGGCCGGCGTGGTCGAGCTTGTCCGAGTCTCCCATCCCGATGAGGTCCGGCGCGATGAGACGTCCTCGACCTTCCAGGTGGGGCATCACGTTGCGCCATAGGTAGGAGGACATCGGGTTTCCGTGGAGGAACACGATGGGATCGCCGGTCCCCTCTTCGATGTATGCCATCCGCTTCCCTCGGATCTCGGCGAACTTCTTCTTGTAGCGCGTGGTGCGCATGTCGGTCATCGGTGCGTTTTCCTGCTCTCGGCATGCTCGGCTGGGTTCATGGTCCATCATTTACATGCGTGCGTCACACATATAACAGAATAGCTGGAAAGAGCCATCGCTTTCTTGTGACTCAGTCACATAAACTCAGCGGAGCACATGACGACGAACGCCGCCAACCTGCTCGGAGCGCTCGCGACGGCGATCTCGACCCAGATCGACGCACAGGCGTCGGCCGCGGGCGGTCGCAGCTCCAAGGCGTCGGCTGGTCTGGTCGCGATTCTCAATCACCCCGACGAGAGCATTGACCGGCTCCGACGAACCCTTGCCCTGACCCACTCCGGAACGGTGCGGCTCATCAATGGGCTCGTGGAAGAGAGCCTCGTCGAGCGACGCCAGAGCAAGAGCGACGGTCGCTCGGCCGTCCTTCGGCTCACCAAGGCGGGCAAGCAGCGCGCGAACCGGATCCTGCGCGCCCGTGCGGAAGTCACCGAAGCAACCCTCGATGGGCTGTCCGAACGCGAGCTTGCATCGCTGACTCCGATCCTCGAGTCGGCACTGCGGCGGTTGACCACGGACGCCGACAGTGCACGTCGCATCTGCCGACTCTGCGACGAACGCCTCTGTCGTCCCGAGGGCTGCCCAGTGGAGCAGGCCGCTTCGGAGCCGACACCGTAGGCTACCGCTCACACCTTCGTGGGCATGATGAACATTCCACGCACGTTCACCCGGCGCGGGGCATTCGTCAGCGAGCGAGGTCGGGTGAACGCAGGAGCTGCAACGCCACCTCCAACGTCTCGACCAGCGGACGCGAGGACACCTCGACGCGCATCTGAATCAGTGCGCCCTGCCACACGGCCAAGAACAACTCGGCCAATTGGGCCGCGGGAAGATCGTTCCGCACCGAGCCTTCCGACTGTCCCTCGGCAAGCAACGCCTCGAGCCGGGTCCGCCACTGGCCGAAGGCTTGCTGCAGCACGGGTCGCAACGCAGGCAGTGTCGTGCAGGCCTCAGCTCCAACGGTGCCCAGCAAGCAACCCGCCGCGAAGTCGCCTTCCTCCACCAAAGAGATGAGGCGGCCGTGCGCGGCGGCCAGTCTTTGAAGCGGCGCGCGGCCGGAGTCGCTGCCGAACAGTTCGTCGAAGAGACCGAGCAACGAGGCGGCGTATGCGTCCAAGGCGGCCTCCACGAAGGCTGCCTTGCTGGGGTAGAAGTTGTAGAAGGAGCCCGCGGCGGCAGCTGCCTCTTCGAGCAAAGCGTTGAGGCCCGTGCCGCTGACACCGTGGGCTGAGATTTGGCGAATCCCCGCCGCGATGAGTCGCTGCCGGGTGGCTTCGCTCTTTCTGGGACGGCCCATGTTCTACGCACTGTCCTTGGAAACCACGTCCATGAGTGAGGCGATCGTAACGGCCGTGCTCGCCCCTGACGACCCCCGCGTGTCGCCAAGCCGCCTTTGTCAGCCCGTCTTTGCGGGTATTCGCCGCGTGAGCTGGTCGAGATCGACGATTTGGTGGGCGTAGCGGACCCAGGTACGTTCGTAGAGTTCTCGGTCCCGGATAGCGGGTCCCGTGGAGCATGCCTCGCGTGCCAGAGTCACGTGGAAGTCGAGTTGGACTCCGTCCCGAAGTGTCGAGTCCACGCGAAGCTCGGCAAGCGGACCGGCGAGCACGAGGCGTTGGAGGCCACGGGCCCGCAACGCCTCCTCCAACTCGGTGTCGGAGAACGCGCTAAGACGGGCGTTGGGTTCGAGCAAAATGTCACCTTCCCTCGCGTCCACGATGGCCTCAGCGCCACGGTCCTCCGCCGCCGCGAGACGTACGTGCGCTTCCGTGGGGAACCGCATCGACAGGTCGGACTCGAACGGCGCGTGGACCACGGGCCACCCGTGCTCACGCGCGACATCGACGAGCGCGTGGACAGCCTTGGCCCCCGCCTCGCCGGCGAAGAAGCCGCGCTGCGCGTTGACCAACAGCAGGGCCGTGGTGTCTGCGGGGTAGGTGAAGTCGGAACGAAATGCCCGCCGTACGAACCAGTCCATGGTCTGGTTCTTCCATCGATTGATCATCCTTGCCCCCAAGCCTGTGCGAGCTCCTTCGCCGACACCATTGCATGCCCGATCAGCGGATAGCGTTCCTCGATGGTCTCAGCGTGCTCTTCAGAAGAGAACGCACCGACCGCGTCGGGTACGAGAGTCACGTGGTAGTCCAGATCGACAGCACTACGCGCAGTTGCCTCGATGCAAGAGTTGGTGATCATCCCGATCACCACCACATGCGTGATGCCGCGTGCCTGAAGGAGCGCGTGCAGATCGGTGCCCGCGAAGCCGCTGGAGCACGAGTGTTGACTGGCCACCGGGTCGCCGTCTTGGGGCGCAGTCGCCTCATAGAACTGGCCCCCGAAACTGCCCTCGCGAAACACGGTCAGGCCCAGCGGTCGAATGTGTGAGGGATGTAGAAAGCGCCGCTGCGAGTGGCTGCCCGGCTCGAACCGGTGGTGAGGCGCGTACGCCACGACGATGCCGCGCCGTCTTGCGCTGCGGATGAGCTGTTCCATAGCAGCGGTTCAGGACATGGCGTGGGAATCGCGTTGCACTTGCGCACCCCGGGTTTCAGGCACACTCGGGACATCGCGGCACACGGTGCACGACCGCGATCGGTTGTACTGGAGCCGATGAAGACGCGCCCTCGCCCGGTGTTCAGCTAGGACGGACGCTATGGGGGGTTGACCGGCGTAGACTTCGTCCGGGGTTTGGCCATCGTGGGCGTAGTGGGGTACCACGGCGTTGTGCTGGGCGACGTAGAAGTCGACGAGCAGCCGAACGGCCTCGATGGACTCCAAGCGGTGGAGATACAGCCATTGGTGACGAAGGGACTTCCAGAACGCCTCGATCATCGAATTGGACTCCGCGATCTCGACCTGGGCCAGTACGCGGCGGATCGGCAGTGGTGCCAGGAAGTCGTCGACGACTTGGTTGACATTCTCGATGCCCGAGTCGGTCAAGAGATGAACGTCGGCGCTCTCGACGAGCGTGAGTGCCCGCTGAAGAACTGCTGCGGTGGTCTGTCCCATGATCTTCTCGGAAATCTGCCAGGCAAGGATCTTCCGCGAAAAGTTGTCCATGACGGCGTGGAGGTAGATCTTGGCGCCGTTGAGGAGGCGGATCACGGTGACGTCCAGGTGCCACCACTCGTCGGGCGCACGGGCCCGTATCCCGTCCTGTCCCTCTTTCCAGTCGAGGCGAACATGCGTGATTCCGCCGGGTTGAGAGGGACTCGTGTTGGCCAGCTCGGACCCGACACCGGGGTTCTGGGACGCCGAGGA
>JAHZJA010000353.1 GCA_022601155.1 Deltaproteobacteria bacterium
CATCGAACAAGAAGGTCCCATCGACCACTCCGATGCCGGGGCACATGCCTGTCCAGGTGCCGTCGTAGCTCCCCTCGTACGGGCTGGCGCCGCCCGACGAGCTGCCTTCCGAAGACCCCTCTCCCGACGAGCTTCCACCCGACGAGCTCCCACCCGACGAATCGCTTCCGGTGCTGTCGCCGGTGACCCCGGTCGTTCCCGTCGGGTCCGGCCGACCCGTGCCAGATCCGCTGCTGGGATCGGAAGCACCGGTGCTGTCGGCCGACCCGGTGCTCAGCTCACCCTGAGTGTCTCCGGGAGGCTGGGCCCCACCGCTCGTCGGCGAGGCCGTCCCACTCGAGGATGATGTCTCGTTCGCCGGAGCCAGACCATCGTCGCTACACCCCGCAACGCTCAGGCACACGGTCGCGACCGCCAATGCAGTCGAAAGTTCAGTCCAGTTCATACCGCCGAGCCTACCAATGTGTCGGGCGGCCAGCACGAAAACGCCGTGTGGCCCCGCGGTCGTGGGTATCCGGCCAAGACCGTGGGCCACCGTGTTTTCGCTCGAGCCTGGAGCCAGACGCGCGACGACGACCAACGAGGCCGGCGCTCGCCTTCCACTGCGAGCGCCGGCCATCACGAGCGAGCGGCGATGCGTCGTCGCCTAGCCACACGTCTGCATGGCGCCGTACGTCACCGAGCCGGTCCCCTGCAGCTCGATGTCGACGCCACAGGTGACGCCTCCGTTGGCCCACGTGTTGCCCATCGCATGCACATCGGCGCTGTCGAGCACCACGATTCCGACCGCGTTGTTGGTACCCAGGATGTTGCCGCCGAGATCACCGGCCGTCCCCAGGTCCAGCGTCTGCGAGCCGGTCACGCGAATCGCCATGCCCGTCGCGACGTTGCAATCGTTGTCGCGCAGCATCGCGCCCGCGCCCCCCGAGAAGCACCCGTACGTGTAGCCCGTCGGTTGGTCGAAGGTGTTGCCCGCGACCAGGTTCGCGCCGCCCTGGTTTTGCATCCCGACCTGCCCGTTGCCCTCGATCAAGTTGTCGATCACATCACAGGACCCACCGCCACGGATGTCGACCGGGAGCGCGGGAGTGATGAAGTGGTTGTCGGAGACGACGCCCGTCCCGCCATCACAGCCGTACACACCGTAGCTGTTGGTCTCGAACGTGTTCATCTCCGTGTGCGAGCCCCCGCCCGCCAGTCGCACGCCGCCGTAGCTGAAGTCGAACGTGTTCTCCGCGATCGTGGCGTCGACGGCCACGTAGACCCCAAAGCTCAGCAGATCCGAGGAACTGGTGATCGCGAAGCCCCGGATCTCGGCACCGTTGTGCAGCTCGACAGCCGCGCTGTTGTCGTTGTCGATCATCCCGTTGCCGAGAATGCGGGTCGAGGTCGCCCCGACACCGCGATGCTCGGGATCGCCAACGAGGGTCACGCTTGCCCCAACATCGATCGGGAACAGTTCTCCGTGTGGCGCGTCGTACTGGCCGGGGAACACGGCAACGACGTCACCGCTGGTGGCGATGGCCAGGCCGGCCGTGATCGTCTGCTTGGGAGCACCGAGGCTCCCGTCGTTGCCGTCGTTCCCCGTCGCCGCATCCACGTAGATGTCAGCCCGGATGACGGCCTGCCCCGTATCCCCGCTGGAGTCCCCCGACTCCCCCGACTCCCCCGACTCATCCGCGACGGTGGTCACCGCCGTCGTTCCGCCGTCGTCCGACGTTTGTGCCCCGGTGTCCGGCTGCGGCGTTCCATCGTCGGTCGACGCATCGCCCTGCGAGCCAGTCGTCGCCGACGACGCGGGTCCAGCGCTGTCGTCCGATGCCGAGGTCGTCATGCCCGTGGATTCCCCACCCGGCTCCATCGACCCTCGATCGGGTGAAAAACAAGCCGTGGTCAGGCTCAGCGCGGCAACGATGGGAATGACAGTGGTCTTTTGCATGGCTCTCGACACGACAGAGTCCCGACGCGAAGGCTGTGACGCACCGCCCGAAAACACTGCCTCGACCCGCTCGCCTGCGCCGGATCTGTTGGCCTGCACCGTACTGCCGGGACCGACGCACGACCGTCGACCGCAGCCTCGGCACGCCCGGCTGGCTAACCCCGATGGCGATGGGACCCACGACGTGTGCAACGGGGACCACCCGCCCCTCGCCCGTCGGTGACGATCGCCCGTTGGCGGTTTTCCCGACAGACGATGCCATCGAGCGCTCGTGGACCTGCGCCGCGATCACGTCCGAGGCCCGCTCCCGACCATGGCGACATCCATGTCATGCCAGCGGCGCAGATGTCGGAGCATGATGCCCAAACGCAGCTCCACAGTCCCTGCAAGCGGTCGAACTACGGCGGCTGCCGAGTTGGTACGCGCGGTGCAGAGGGCAGGCCTCGCATGCGCACTACCTTGGCTTGTTCGTCTGTTTGTTTGCTTGCCCTTGGGCTCCTCACCCCCCGACCCGCCCTCGCCACCAGCTGCCCGTCGACCATCGAGGAGGTCGTGCCGCTGGAAGCCGAGCCGCTCCCGGTCACGGCCCGGCCGCTCGGTTTCGGCTACTGCGGCATCGACCTGACCGGGTGGGAGGTCACCGTCGACGACCAGCCGGGAACGGTCGACTGGGAGAGCCCCGACCTCGGCAACGGTGAGTTCCTGTGGTTCCAGATCGATCCCGCTCCCGCCGAGGGGGAAGTCGTCGAGCTCCGCGGCTGCGAGTATGGGTGCTACGGAGATCCGATCGAGTTCGACATCCTGCGGACGTTCACGGTCACCGGCCCCGATGCGATCGCGCCTGCCGATCCCACGCTGCTCGCCTTGACCCACGCCGATGAGATCGTCTCGCAGACCAACTTCGATACCGGTGAAGAGGAGATGTACGCGGTCCGGCGCTGGACCGTGGAGTTCGAGAATCCAGCCGCCGACGAGCCCCTCGCGTGGGATATCCGGGTTGGGCCCAGCGCCGACACCAGCACCCGGCACGCCTTCATCATGTCCGAGGAGCTCGACTCCGCCGTCATCACGCGAACCGTCGCCGATGCTGGGTCGACGGTGTGCGCCACGGTCCAGGCCCTCGATCTTTCGGGCAACGTCTCCCAGGTCATGGAGGTCTGCACGGACGTGGCGCAGGACGACCTGTTGCCCGAGGTCCCCCCCGGCGGCGGACCGCTGGACGGCACGGGTGACTCCGGAGACGAGTCCTCCGGCGGTGACGACGGCTCGGATGGCACCGGTGGTGGCGAGTCCGGAGGCTCGGGCGATGGCACGGCCGGCCAAGACGACCTCCACGAGGGCAGCTGCGCCTGTCGGGCCGACGGCGAGCCCCGCTGGAGCTTCGGCGCGTGGATGGGGCTGCTGTTGCTCGGCCTGCGACGTCGGTTCGTCAACGCCCCGCGCTGACCCCCCCCCCGCGCGGCGCCCGTAGATGGGCGTCGCTACCCCGGCTCGAAGCCGTCCGCCAACGCGGCGCTCTCGGCTTCGGTCAGGGGTCGATGCCACTGCCCCAGCGCGTCGACGGTGCCCTGCAAGAATCCATCGCTGCATGTTGCGTGCGCAGCAACGTTGAGGTCGTTGGCCATCGTGGGCATCGACTCGGCCATGGGTATCGTCACCGGCTCGCCCAGCTCACCCGGCGCCCCAACCCGCATTCCGAGCTCGCCGCGCATCGCATCCCGCCACGCCTGGACCAACACGAACTGACCGGGCGGAACCACCGTGGGATGGGTCAGCGTGATCGCATCCTGCGCCTGCCCGGTAGGCGCGACCGAGACCGACCACCTGCGGGTGACGGGCTCGAACCACACGCGGACCTGGCACTCGGATGGGGGGTCCCACTTCCCGACGAGGGTCTGCGGTACCAGGTAGGGATCGGTCGCTTCGAGCGGATCGATCGCGACCCACCCCGCCCAGGTAAAGCTCTCGGTGCTGTGATCGAGCTGCGCCGCGCCACCGTTGTGGAAGAAGTGGTAACCACCGTAGGCGCCGTCGATGTGCTGGGCCTGACCCACCACTCCCGGCACCGTGGTGATGCCATCGACCCCGGGAAACGGGGCCAACGGAAGGTTGCCCTGCGTGTCCTCGCGCAACCCCGGGCCGACCTCGTCAAGCGGGTAGAACACCGACACATCTGCGTCGAGCGTGGCCCAAGCGCTGGGTGGGGTGATCGCATGACGCTGGGCCAGATAGCTCTCCACCAGCTCCAGCTCGGCGTCGGACAGGGCGCGCTCGTAGACGATCAACTCGGCGATGCCACCACGGAACGCCGGGTTCATGTCGTCGACCGATGCCCCCAATGCCGGCGCGCCCAACGGGATCGAGGCCGAGGGCGTCTGCGACAGTGCAGCCAGACTGCCTTCCAGGCGCAAGGACACACCATCGGCATCGGCGCGCGCGGTGACGACCCGGGGTACCCCGTCCAGCAGGTGCTGTCGCGGCCACAGCGGCGCGTCATCGCCACCAGAGACCTGCGGGCGCCCCAGCTCGACGGTCAGGCCCAAGCCGCTGCCATCGTCGCGACCGAGGATCCGTCCGTCGTCCTCGGTCACGAGCACCGCGACGATCGTGCGGGCATTGCTGCTCCCCACGAAATCCGCGTCGTCGAACTGCAGACGATCGTCCTGCCCATCGAACCACACGGTCGCCAGGTCGCCAGGGCCGGCCAGGGCGACCCAGGGTCGTCGCTCGGGCTCGGCCTGCGTTGGAGCCGCGGAATCCCCCACCCCGGGCCAGCTGGCCACGGCCGTGCCCGACTCCAGGTCGGCGGCGCGCAGCCATGCGATGCGCCCGTCGTTCGGCAGCGCAACACACTCACCCCCGAGGCACGCGGCCGCATCACAATCGGACACCCCGATGCACTGCACGCACTGTCCGCTGTCGCTGCACAGGGGAGCATCATCGGGGCACCCCATCACCACACACGAAGGATCGGCGGGTGGCTCCGGGACATCGTCATCGCCGGGCGTGGGGGCTGGGTCGCCATCCGGCGACGGATCTTCATCCGCCGGCTCGGCACCGTCGTCGATGCCCACCAAGGGCCCAGGTAGACCGTCGTCGCCCGGGGATACCCCCCCGCAGCCCACGACCATGCTCAACGCCAACAGCGACCGCGCGGCCCTGCTCGTGTCACCCTGCCTCACGTCGAGCTAAGACACCGCGTCGGCGCGCATTTCCGGACAACGAACGAATTGGGCGGTGGGGAGCCACCACCGCGTGAGGGAGTCGAGCTCCATCGACCGTCCGTCATGCGCCATGACGACCCCATCCAGCATCGGTACTGCCCTCACCGTGGTTCGAGCGGCCGCATCCCTCATTGCTCCCAAGCAGGACCTCTCCGCTCGGCCCCTGCCTACGCTCGTGCGCACGTCGGTGTTGGTCGAGCGTGTGCTGGGCACGGTACGCAGTTCCGAGGACGAGGCGCTGCTCGCATCACTGCGCGAGACGGGCTCACCGATCGCACTGGTGTGGGAGCTGCCCGAGGGCTTGATCGGGTACGTGCCCACTCCCAAGGGCGACCCGGCCGGGGGCGCGCCGACCAGCGCCATGGTGCTCACCGATCAACCCGGCGCCTTCGGCCGGTCCGCGGGGGTGCAATCGATGTTCCGCCCCGTGATCACCCAGGAGCAGATCATCGGACTGCGCCAGGGCTCGGTGTCGTCGGGCGTCGACCCCGATGAGGATGGCGATGACAACGATGATGACCGCGACGAAGACGGAGGCGGAGGCGACAGCGATGGCGACAAGATCCCCGCCGATCGTGATGGCGGCACGACGGCGGGCGCGAACGAAGAAGAAATCCGACGCCGCATCGGCAGCCCGCGCCCGACCCCGAAGCCCCTGAGCGAGGGCGACAGCACCGAACTGGGTCGGATCTTCGGCAAGCTGTTGGCACCGGTCGATCCCCGGGTGACCGATCCTGCACCCTCGAGGTTGCGCAGTCTGTCCCGCGACCTCGAACGCGCGCTCGAGGGCCGCGTGTTGCTGGACATGACGTTGGACACGCTGCAGCCCGGCCCCCTACCGGCCGCCCTCTAGCCTTGGCCCACGTGCCCGGATCAACCGCGGCGCGGCCCACCGTCGTCGGTCGCCCGATACGCACACGAGCGGCGGATCACACCGAGAGCACATCCACTGACCGCTGGCGGTGGAGCAGGTCTTCTCCGACCTGTGGGACCGCCCCGCGGTCACCGAGCCGTGGAGTGCCGACCACGTGCCCGCTCATCCGTGTCATGGCTTCGCCGCAGGCACGAACCGCACGTCCCGATGCTCGCACTCGTCGTCCAGCGGCGGCTCCCACATGTCGCTGGCCATCTCGAAGAAGTCGGGAGGCACGACCATCGAGAACGTGTCCCCCTGCTCGACGTTGCGCCGAGCCACGCGCTGCCGTCGGACCTCGCGGGGCGCATCGACGACGTAGATCGTGAGGTCCAGCTCCCTGGCGTCCACGCGCTCGTAGAACGCGAGACGATCGCGGCGAAGGATGAGCCCAATCTCGAGCACCACGTTGGCCTCGGCCTCGAGAGCGCTGCGCGTCACCTGCCAGATCTGGTCGACGCACCGATGGGTGCGCTCGACGTACCAGGCCAACACATCCGTGTCGGGGCGGTCGGGACGAAACAGCCGCGTCATCCAGTCATCGAGGGTCAAGCGCACCGCCTGGTGCTCCCGGCACAGGCCCTGCGCAAATGTGGATTTCCCGGCGCCGACCGGGCCGATGACGAGGTGGATACGAGCCATGACCGCTGGGGACGACAATACCTGGTAGGGAGGCCGCTCCCAAACGCAGTCGATGCTAGGGTCTCGCGATGGCCGAGTTCATGGCTCGGATAGCCGATGCGGTGTGGTCTTACCCGGTGGTCGGCCTGTGTCTGCTGTCGGCCTTGTGGTTCACCATCTCGCTGAGGTTCATCCAGCTGCGAGCGCTGCCCCACGCCATCGCGCTGTTGCGGGGCCGATTCGATCGAGACGATGAGGCGGGGAGCATCTCGCACTTCCAGGCCCTGTCGGCCGCACTGTCAGGGACGATCGGCATCGGCAACATCGCCGGGGTCGCCATCGCCATTGCGGTCGGGGGCCCAGGGGCGGTCTTGTGGATGTGGGTCACGGGCCTGCTGGGCATGGCCACGAAGTTCGTCGAGTGCACCCTGGGCACCTGGTATCGCGAGGTCGAGCCCGAGACGGGCCAGACCCGCGGCGGGCCGATGTTCTACATCGTCGCAGGCCTCGGTCCCCGGTGGCGGCCCATGGCGTTGTTCTACGCCCTGACCATCGCGTTCGCCGGATTCGGCTTCACGTGCATGTTCCAGAGCAACCAGGCCGCCGCGGCCTTGCTCACCCACTTCGCAATCCCAACCTTCGCCACCGGGGCCGCACTCGCGCTGCTGACCGGTGCGGTGGTCATCGGTGGGATCCAGAGCATCGGGCGGTGGGCCTCGCGGATCGTTCCCACGATGGTGCTCGTGTACGTCGGCGGCGCGGTGTTCATCTGCCTGTGGCACATCGACGCATTGCCACAGGTGGTGGGCATCATCGTCCGCGATGGCTTCAGCGGCGACGCGGCCACGGGCGGAGTCCTCGGTACCATGATCATGTGGGGCGTTCGCCGAGCGATCTTCTCCAACGAGGCGGGCCTCGGCTCGGCGTCGATAGCCCATGCCGCAGTGAAGACCGATGAGCCCGTCCGGGAGGGCGTCGTCGCTTCGCTGGGACCGCTCATCGACACCGTCATCGTCTCGGGCGCGACGGCCTTCGTGATCGTGCTCGCGGGCAACTACGGGGCAAACAAGGACGATCCCGTCGCCCACCTCGATGCGATCGAAGTGGCGGGGTCATGGTCACAGACCCCCGCGGACGTCTCCGGCCCCGCGCTGTTCGACGAACAACCGGAGCTGCTGGTCGGTTTCGCCGTCGACGGCATCGAGCCCTCCCCGGCCCCCATCGCCTTCGAGATCCCCCCAAGCGCGCTCGAGCACGACGGGGTGCGCCTCGCCGCCCGCGTAGGCTCGGGCCGCATCCGCGCGACACTGGAACGCGGCCACGATGTACTGGCCAGCCACGAGTTCCAGGCTCGAGCGACACCGGCCTGGGCCACCAAGACGCTCTCGTTCGATG
>JAHZJA010000354.1 GCA_022601155.1 Deltaproteobacteria bacterium
CCGCTTCGACCGTGGGCACGGTCGCGCCCTCGCTGGTCACGCTGACGGTCTTGGATCCCTCGGCCCAAAACCGACTCTCGTAGGTCTCCCCCAGATCATTGTCGGCCAGGCCTCCCACGAACAGGATGCCGTCCTTGTCGGCCACGAAGTTGGCCTCTCCCCGCACGCAGGTCAGCGCGGGATCCTTGTAGTGCAGACCGATGCGCGCCACGAGGTCACCCACCACGCACGAGCCGTGGTCGATGGAGTCGCCGAGATTGGGGCTGACCATCCAGGCCCCGCTCTCGGTGATGGTCGCCTGCTGCCCCGCTTCGAGAAACAGACCCGTGTTCACCCAGTTTTGCGCGGCGGGAACCTCGAAGGTCATCGACCCGTAGGGCCCGGCGGGCGGGACCGGAAGACAGGTCCATGCCCCTTCGCCGCACGGCTCTTCCACCTGGCTGCCCCCGGTCGTGCCCTCCGATCCCGCGGTGTCGTCACCCGTGGCGGTGGAGCCCCCCGTGGTTGGCTCGGAGATGGCCGTGTCGTCGACCGCCCCCGTGGTGCCCGGATCGTCCGAGGCGGTGGAGCCAGAGCCGGGCGCCCCGGGAATGTCGGGCTGGCCCGTGCCGCACGCCCATGCCAGCGGGAGCAAGGCCGAGAGCGCGTACCGATTGCGTGCCGAGGATGTCTCCCGCATGCGACTACGGTAGCAGCCAGCGTCGACGCATAGTGCGGTCCGTCCTGGGTCCGCGCGCTAGGAATCGACGCGGATCTCGGCCGCAGCGGTCGCGTCGAGCACCCAATGTACGGCCCCGCGTGGCTGGTAGCGCCCCAGCGGTATCGATGCGTCCCCCGCGTGAGCGCGACCGACCGCCGCCGCCTTGGACGATCCCATGGCGACGAACACGACGTGGTCGACGTCCTCGAGCACCTCGAGCGTCAACGAGATCCGCTGCGGCGGTGGCTTGGGCGAGTCGTCCACGGCCACGCACACTCCAGTGGCCGCCAGCGCAGCGTGGCCCGGGAACAGCGAGGCGATGTGACCATCGGGGCCAGCCCCGAGCAACACGACGTCCACGCGCCCGAGTCGGGCTGTGAACGCGTCGGTGTAGCGTTCTGCGGCCTCCGAGAGTGAACCGGGCAGCGCCATCGGAACCAGCGACGGCGGCACCGCACAGCGTGACAGCCAGTGCTCCCACGCCAGCCGGAGGTTGCTGCCCTCGGGGAGGTGCTTCCACGGCATGCCCGTAGCCACGGGCAGGTGCCGCTCGTCGACCCAGGTGACAGTGAGCGCCCGCAGCAGCGCGGGTTCGAGATTGTCCGCCAGCCACTGCAGTACGGGCACGACGGACGAGCCGCCCGACAGCGCCAGCCGACAGTGCGCGCGCTGGGTGAGCACGGCCTGAATCGACGCCACGACCCTCGCCCCAGCGACCGCTCCGACCGCGTCGGTCACGACGACCTGTGGTTTCGTTCGCGAGTCGGCCACGATGTCACCCCCCCGTAATCTCGATCGTACGGGTGATCATCTCCCCCTTGCGCTCCAGCTCGATCTCCAGCTTGGTCGCGGTGCGCAGCTCACCGAAACCCGCCATGGCCTCGTCGATGCTGGTGAGGTTCTTGCCGTTGATCTTCGTCAACATGTCGCCGTTCTTGATATGAAGCAGCTTGGGAAGGCTGTCGCGACGGATACCGTACAGCTTGTAGCCCCGCGTCACCCCGTCACGCTGGGACGGAACCACCCGAGCCTGACGCGACAGCAACGCGGGATTGGCCATCAGAGTGTCGAGGTAGGATCGCTCGATGGTGCAGTGCTCCATCGAGGCGCACTTGATCCCGGCCAATGCGTCCTCGAGTTCGTCCTCCCCCAGACGCCTCGACGACCTCGGGGGTATCTCGGAAGGAAGTGCGGGCCTGGCCCGCTTGGCCGCCAGTGCGTCGAGCGTGGCCGCCATCTTGGTCTGAGCCTCGCGAAGTTCGGCCAGCGCCGCCTTGGTCTCCTCGCGCTCAGCCTCGAAGGCGGTCCGCGCCACCTCCATCTGCTCGGTGGCGGCTTGCAGGGCAGCCACGGTGGGATCGGGCGCATCGTCCGACTCCGGCGCAGGGGTGCATCCACAGATGAACGTTGCGAGCACGGTGGCACGAGCGGGCGTCACCGCGACAGCATAGCAGCGTCGTCGGGGCACCGAGGCCCACCGCCCTCGACCCTCATTTCGGCGCGGGTCGTTCGCGTGCCGCTCCCCCGGGAATGGAGGTGGGCTGGGCAGCAGAGGCCCGTCGCCCGAGGAACCGGGCCACGGCAGCCCACGCGACGGCCACCGGAACCCCCACCATGGCGATCGCACCCAGCCCCAGCCCCAGGCCGCTGAGACCCGCGAACGCCCACGCCGAGACCGCATCGCCGCCGCGGTAGACCACCGTGTCGATCACCAGCTTGCTCTTGTAGCGCTCGGCCGGGCTGACACCGGTGAACAGGATCTCGCGGGCGGGACGAGCGAAGGCGAAATTGGTCGCTCGGCGTAGTACCTGCACGCCGATCAGCACGCTCAGCACGGGCGCAGCCGCCAGCGCAGCAAAGCCGACGATACTCAGCACGGGCACCGACAGCAGCAACAAGCCGACCCCGTAGCGTCGGATGAGCGCTGCCGTCGCCAGTGATTGCAGAGCCAAGGCCAGGACGTTCGACGACAGGTCCATCCATGCGAACAGGCTGGTGCGCGCGCCCGAGTCCGCGACCGCTTCCTTGACGATGTGCGCCTGCTCGAAATAGAGGAACGTCGAGATCGCCGTGTAGAGCACGATGTAGCCGGAGATCGCCAGCAGCTGTGGCGATCGAATCAGCAACACGAAGCCCTCCCACCAGCTGCCGCCCAGCGGCCCGGGCTCGTCGTGACCGCGCTGACTTCGAGCCGCATGACCCACGGCCATGACTCCGGCGGTGGCGGCCGACAGCAGCCCGGCCGCCACGAGCAACAACGTCACCGGGCCGAGGTATTGGGCCAGGCTACCGGTGACGAGCGGGCCGACGATCGCCCCCGCACTGCCGCCCGCCGCGATCATGCCGAACCGCCGCTTGCTGCCCTCCACCGAGAACAGGTCCGCCATCAACGCCCAGAACAGCGAGACCGCGAACATGTTGAACACGCTGATCCACACGTAGATCACCCGCGCCAGCACCACCTGCGTCTGCGCATCCACGCGGGGCATCAGCGCGTAGAACACGACCAGGTTGACCACGAACAGCCCGTAGATGACCGGCACGGCGGCACGCCGCCGCAGCCTCGCCACCAGCCACGACAGCAGCGGAACGACGGCCAGGATCGAGACGAAGGTCCCCGTGTACAACCACTGGAGCTGGTCCACCCCGCCCTGGATCCCCATCTCCTCGCGGACCGGACGCAGGACGTAGTAGCCCGCCAGCAGCAAGAAGAAGCACGCCGCCGCCTGAAGCGTGCGACGCCGCTCCGCTGCGGCTGCGAGCGGTTGAGCGCCCGGGGGCGGGTTCGCGGGGTCCGGCACGGCGCTTGGACATTAGCGCCGCCCGCCTGGTTTCGGTCCAAATGAAGTCCGACCGGGCCCCGCAGGGGGGCAGGAGCCCGGACGGAGGCCGACTCACCGGGCGGTCGCGGCCGGTGCTGCCTTCTCCAGCGCGTCCAGACGGGCCTGCATGGCATCGAGCGTGGAGCGGAGCTTGGCGTTGTCGGACCGCAGCCCCTCCAGCTCGCCGTGCAGCGCCTGGATCGAGGCCAGCGCGACTCCGTCGGCGTCGATCTGGAAGATCAACTTGTCGGTCGCCCCCACCTCGAACGCCGCCTTGAAGTCCTGCGCCATGGGTCCCAGGTGACGGATCTTCTCGTCCTCGAACTTGTAGTTCCAGGTGGAGATCGGCAGCGCGACGAGCTTGGCGAGGATCTCCTTGCTGTCGATGTTGGAGAAGTTCTCCTTGCGGTTGACGTCGCTGATCGGGCAGTTGGACGAGCAGAACTCCTGCCCCGGCGGCACGGGCACGCCCGCGCAGCACTGCAGGTTGCCGCAGCAGGTCTCCGCGTTGGCGCAGGTCTGCCCTTCGTTGGAGCACATGCCACCATCGCAGACCTCTCCCCCGCCCAAGCACGGGTCGGGCTGCCCCGGGTTGATGCACGCCCAGCTCCCGTCTTCGCAGCAGATCGAGCCCTCGAAGCACTGGGGCTCGAGCGCGGGCTCGCAGCAGGCCGGCGGCGGGGGAAGGTCACACTCCACCGCTTCACCCGGGGTCTCGCACGTGGAATTGCCCGCGCCGTCGTTGCACGCCCACGTCCCGCCTTCGCAGCAGGTCGCGCCTTCGAAGCACATCGGTGTATCCGCGGGGTCGCAGCACGCACACTGCGAGCCGGACTCGCAGGTGGGATTGCCCTGCTCGTCGTTGCACGCCCACGTCCCGTCGGCGCAGCACGTCGTGCCCTCGAAGCACAGCGGCTCCTCCGCGGCGTAGCAACATGCCGGGCACTCGACGATCTCGTAACCACACACGCCCTCGTCGTTGCGTGCACACGGCAGCGGGCCCCCCACCGTCACTCCGTCCTGGCACAGGAAGTTGGGGATGCCGGGCTGCGGTCCACACTCTTCGGGAGTGCAGGGTTGCTCGCCCGTATCGGAGGATCCTGCAGTGGGATCGGTGGTCGACGATCCTCCGCTCGAGCCGCTGGTGGTCGCGGACCCACTGTCGCCCGAGCTGCCGTTGCTCGTGCCGAGCCCGCTCGAGCTCGCCGCCGCAGTCGAGGCAGAGCCGGTCGAGGAATCGCCATGATCGCCGAGATCACCGTTGGTACCGGGACATGCGATCAATAGAGGAACGGCGGTGAGCGATGCGAGCAGGCCAAGCGTCGAGCTACGATAAGTCAGGTTCATGGACGAGGTTCCTTCACTTCACTACATGCACCCAGCCCGGGTTTCCGTGATGCCTTTTTCGAACGGGATTCCGATCGTCGGACGGACGGCGCGAAACCGACCTGGCGCCGACGAAGCCCGCTGAGGACGCGCTGCCGCGGCGCCCCAGCGCTCGCGGTCGGCGTCGAGACGCTCGCCCCACGACTACGTGACTACGACCGACCTCCGCGGTGGCGAAGGTCGATCGTCTCGCCCGGGCTCAGCGGCACACGGCGCGCATCCGGTCCACCAGTGGTGACCCCGGATGACTCGCCACGAAACGATGGCGCAGCGCATGTGCGTCGTCGACTCGGCCCACGGCACACAGAGCCTCGGCGCGCAGGACCTGGCCTTCGCGACGCAGCGCTCCGCGAGGAAACTGCTCGCCGTGCTCGCGCAGCAGCTTCAGCGCCTGACCTGGCGTGCCGTCGTCGAGCGCACGCTTGGCACGGCGGAACAGCGCCAGCTCGGCCGCCAACGACGAAGGCGTATCGCTGTCTGGTGCGGGCGGCTGGGAGCCCCGTGCCCCAGTCGCAGGTGACTTGGCCCCACGCCGGTCTTGGGCACGCTGGCGAGGCGAGGGGGCGACCTCGGATTCCGGTTCGCCCGCGACGACATCACCCTCGCCGACCTCCGCGTCCTGCCCGGGCTCGATCTCGCCGTCGTCGGCAGTCACATCCACAGCCCGCTCGGGCGCGGGCTCCACGACCGATGCGGGTGCCCCGGCGGCTCGGGGCGGCGCTCGACGATAGTCGGGAAGCCCCTCGCTCTCGTGCGCTCCGCCCTCCCACGGTGTCTGCATCGAGGCCGGCGCCGGATCTTGCAGGAACGCAGCCCCACGCAGACCGAAGGCGAGCAGCACAGCGGCAGCCACCGCCAGCACCCCCCCGATGAGCAGCGGCACGAGCAACCGACGACCGGTCCCGATCTCGGACTCGATGGCGGACCACGTGGTCACCCCCGCTTCGGGTGCCGGTCGCTCGTCGGCCGCAAACGCGTCGACATAGGCCCGCACGTCGGGGCTCAGCGGCGGAAGGTCATCGATGGACTCGGGCGCGGACACGCGATCCCTCCTCTCGGGCTCGATGACGCTGCACAGCGCGCTCCACCAGCACACGGGCAGCACGAAGCCTGGCGTAGGCGGTATTGAGGTTGACCCCGTGGCACCGGGCGACCTCCGGAATGCTCATGCCCTCCACATCGGCGAGCAGGAAGATCATCCGTTTGTCGTCGTCCATCGCGTCCAGAGCATCACGCACCACTTGGGCCGCCTCGGCCTGGGCGACGCTCTGCTCCGGATCCGGAGCAGCTTTGGCGACCAGCGCCAGTGGCGGGGGCTCGCGGTTCGCCTTGCGGCGCTGCTGCGCTGCCACCTTGCGCGCGATCCCGTACAGCAGCGGTCGCACGCTGTCCGAGACGTCGAGTTCATCACCGCGACGGTGCATCACGACGAAGACCTCCTGCACGGCATCGTCCACGTCGAACGCCCCCATACGTCGCAAGATCCGCCAAACGAAGGTGTAGTGCTCGCGGTAGATCTTTTCGAGCCCGAGGTGTTTGCCCAAACGGCCGACCCCCTGTTGATGTGCCGCGGTGAGAGCATCAGCTTCCCATAGCCCCATGCTGGCCGCGCCTCGATTCCGTGCCGTGAAATGCAGCTCGGGGCGCGACCCGACCAGCGCAACGCAGTGAGCTGAGTCATGGAAGGCGTAGCTCCGCCGCCACAGCGGCGCGCAGACCGGCCGCAGCGGGCTCGTGCACCGTGCCCAGGCCCCCAACGCCGAAGCTGTGGCGAATGATCGGGACGACCGCCCCCAGCTGCGTCCGCAGCGCGAAGCGACGCACCGGGCTCCAGCTCAGGCCGACATCTCCCACCGCCGCCAGCCACGGCAGCCGGTCGCGCCGAGGCTCGTCGATGCCCACGCCTTGCCCGTGCAGCACGCCCGCCTCCGCCCCCGCGCACAACGGCAACTCCCACGGACCACGCCCCAGCCGCGCGCAGCCGCGAACGTGTCCCACCGCGAGTCGTACGTCACCGCCCAGCGATGGTTGGTCGTCGAGCCTCGCGGGTCGAGCCGGAAAGAAGGTCCCGCCCGCCGCCAGCCGCAGCCGCGGCCACAACAGCGAGACGTCACCGCCGACGCCAATGCCCAGCCGTGGCAGTGGGCCCCATTGGATGCCGAACCGGGCCTGCATGCCTACGCACAGGGGAGCAAAGGAGCCCTTGTCGTCTCGCCACCGCGGGCGGCCCGGCGCACAGCTGCGGGGCGCTGACGTGGCCGGCCGTACATCGGTCGACTCGGGCTCGGGCGCGGGCTCGGGCTGCGCCGGCTCCGGCTTGGTCGGTTCAGGCTCGGGCTGTGGCGGCTCCGGCTCTGTCGGCTCTGGCTCTGGCTCTGGCTCGGCCACCACCAACACCGGTGGTTGCTCGAGCGCGGCGGTCGGATCGATCGCGACTGCGATCATCAACGCCGCCACCCCGGAGAGCACCCCACAGTCCGCATCCTCGAGCCGCCGCGTCTCGGTCTGGCCGTGTGCACCCATCATCTCGAGGTCGAGCACGAAACCCGAAGCGGTGGCCTCGACCCGCCCCTTGGCCCGGACCTGCTCCCGCTCCAGCGGCCGCCCCACCTGCCGCTCGACGGCCGTCGTCAGCTCCGCTTGCGACGGGCATCCCGCAGGCGCGACCCATTCCACGGTGGGCGGCGCGGAGTCGGGTGCGGGCGAAGGTCCGGGACCCTGCCCCACGACCAGTGCCAGCACGAGGCCGAGGCAGAACATCCCGTCGATGGTACCGAGCCTCGTCACCGTTGACCGGCCACCTCCCGGGAAGTCGGTCATCGATGGAGGCGAGATCGCTGGCCACGTGCAGGTGAAACGTTCGGGGCGGACCCACGCGCGCAGCATGGGCTCGATTCCGTGTCGGGTAGACCACGCCCATGCGTTCCAAGATTCCGACGCGCCGTGACGTCTTTTGAACTAGAGGCAGGCAATCGAGAGGGCGTGGTCGGACTCGCGGCCAAGGACCGAGACGTCGCGAGGCAATCCGAGGTGACGGTCGCGCTCCTGGGTACCGATGCGGGTGCGCTGGATCTTCGGTCGGTGGGATGCGGTCGACAAAAGA
This sequence comes from Deltaproteobacteria bacterium, assembly GCA_022601155.1. GTDB lineage: Bacteria > Myxococcota_A > Polyangia > Nannocystales > Nannocystaceae > Paraliomyxa. The sequence goes on from JAHZJA010000354.1 coordinate 8,012, forward strand.
CGCGACAGCGGCTGTCCGAGATCCCGGTCGCGACCCCGTACGCTCGGCGCTAGCCTCGACTTTGGCGGTTTTCCACGCGCCATAACACCGCCCCCGACCGCTGTGGCAGTGTTTTCGCTCGTCGACGCATGACCCGATGCACCTTCGAAGCGCAGCCTCGCCAGGCAGCTGCCGCTGACGGCGTTGTGGCCCAATGGAAAACCGCAAAAGTCGAGGCTAGCCCGGCCGAAACCCGGCCTCGCGGACGACCATGCGCAGCCGCGGCGTACCAGCGGTGCCATGCACGACCGCTCGGCCAGCCTCATGGTCCACCTCGGTCGCGACCACGCCATCTTCGGCGAGCAGTGCCTTGCGCAGCCGCGTGGCACATCCACCGCAGGTCATCCCCTCCACCGCGAGCTCGACGGCCGGGGTGCGCTCGGCGACGGCGCGACTGGACCAGGCTTGCCAACGACCGCGAAGCTCGTCGCTGACAAACCACCCGATGAGCCCCAGCAGCAGCACCGCCGAGGCGATGGCCAAGGGGGTCGCGTGGTCACCGTGAGCATGGACATGGGACGACACCCCCGACAGCACGCCCTGGAACAGCAGCGCCGCAGCCATGCTCCCCACCACGATCGTGGACAGGTAGATCGCCAGTACACGCGAGCCCAACGCCCGATGCACCGCCCCCAGCGTGGCCGCATTGGTGGCGGGCCCCGCCATGAGGAACACCAACGCCGCCCCCGGAGGAAACCCTCCCGCGACCAACGCCGCAGCGATCGGGACCGAGGCCGTCGCACAGACATACAGAGGAATCGACAGGACGAGCACGGCGAGCAGGGCCACCACCGCACCACCACCCGTGAACACCTCGAACACCGCGGGCGGGACGAGCACACTGATCACGGCGGAGACGACGATGCCAAACACCAGCCAGCCCCAGATCGAGCGCAACACCTCGAGAGCATGGTCCAGTGCCCCGCGTACGCTGCGGTCGACGGGCGCCGTGGCGGTGTCGCTGACGGATGTCGCCCGAGGATCGCGACCGCCATTGGCGTTGGCCAGCCACCCTCCGACCAACCCGGTGACGGCCGCGGTCCCCAGCTTGAGCGCGGCGAACGGCCAGCCGAAGAACGAGGCCGCAACCAGGGTGGAGTCGACGCCCGTCTGCGGCGTGCTGATGAGAAAACCGACCGTGGCCCCCCGGCTCGCCCCGTCGCGACGCAGACCGAGGGCGGTGGGAATCACCCCACACGAGCACAGCGGCAGCAGCACACCCAGGGCGACAGCCTTGACCACATCGCCACGGCCACCCAGGTGCCGCCGCACGAAACCATCGGGAAGCAACACGTGCAGCAGCCCCGCCGCGACCGCCCCGAGCAGCAACCACGGCGCCAGCTCGAGCACCACCGCCCACATGGCAGCGAGCAAAGCCATGGCCTACCTCGCTCCCCGCCCGCCGTAGCGGGTGAAGACCTCCATCAGCTCGTCGATCTTCTCCTCGCGCGCCCCCTCGTCACCCTGGGTGAATGCTTCGTGCACACACTCCCGGATGTGGGACTCGAGCAAGATGTTGCCCGCCTTGCCCAGCGCCCCCTGGGCGGCGCTGATCTGCAGCAACACGTCCACGCAGTAGTCATCGCCTTCAAGCATGCGACGCAGCGCGGCCACCTGCCCTTCCACACGGCTCAAGCGGGCGAGGAGCTTCTTCTTGGACGTGGGATCGAGCATGACCAGATACCCCCGGGGGGTATCCAGACCATATACCCCAGGGGGGTATATGCAAGTGCAAAGGTTGCCGCGTCAGCGCCGCCGTCGGCGGACTCGGCGGGGCGGCCGTGATGGGCTGCGCGAGGCCTTGATGCCTACGTCGTAGTACTCGAGCCCCCACAGCAGCACACCCATCAGCAGCTCGTTGTTCTGGAGGTTGTCGAGCAGCCGGCCGAGGTCGTTGGCCAGCTTCGGGTCGCCCACCAGCTTGCCCAGGGTGCCCTTCTCCCCCTCGATGGCCGTCGTCATGTTGCTGACCGCGGTGGTGATCTGCTCGGTCTGGGCGAGGATGTTCTCGAGGTTCTCGACGATGTTGCCGTCGGGATCATCGATGAGCTGGGACACCACGCTGCGATTGGCCGGATCACGCAGGCCGGCCAGCAGCGCTCTCAACGTATGGGTCGTCGCCCGCACATCGTCGAGCAGCGGTCCCAGGTTTCGGTCGGTGGTGGCCAGGATGTGGTTGCCCTGGCCCACGAAGCGATCGACCCCAGTGATGCTCAGGCCGAGCGCGTGAAGGATGACGCCGAAGTCACGCTTGTACGACGGCGAGCCGATGAGCGCCCCCACCAGCCCCCGCCGCTCGGCCAGCGCCAGACTGATCTGCTCGAGGTTGGCGACCAGGCCCTTGAGCGCAACGAGGGTACGGCGGTCGCTCAGCTCCGCGACCAACCCCGAGATGGCGAGCAACGCCTCGTCCACGTGATCGAGCACCCGCTCCAGCCGCATCCGCCAGATGACCACGTCCTCCGCCAACGACGGCTCCGACAAGATCCGCTCTCGGTGGCCGACCGCATCGCCGATGCCCTGCGTGATGTTGATCCGCTGGTCGCCCAACACACTGTTGGACGCGATGGCCGCCCGGCTGTCCCGACGGATGAGCGGCAGCTGCTCGGACTCGATCGTCATCTCCACCCGCACGCGGTGGTGCAGCGTGTTGTAGCGGGCACAGACGCCGTGGGGGCCCATCCAGATCACCCGGGGCTCACGGCGCTCGAACTCGGTCGTGATGCAGATCTCCCCCAGCGCGCAGTCCCCGTCGTGTACACACCGCGCGTACATGAAGTCGCTGGCGGTGGGCTCGAGCGCGGCACACTCTCCATCGGGGCTGCAGAACAATCGCTTGTCGCAGTTGTCGGTGCGGCCCGCACCGTAGCGACCGATGTCCTCGGTGAGCGGATCGCACGAGTAGCGCACGTTGACGTAGTCGATACCCGTGACCTTGCCCATCTTCACGCCCGCGAGCTGGATCGGGCTGCCCTGGCGCAGACCCGACGTCACCACGAAGTCGGCGTAGACCTGGGTCTTGGGCGTGAACGTGTCGCTGGCCTGGCCGACGATGAACAGCACCCCGAACAGCAACAGCCCAACGATGGCGACCACGATGCCCGTAGTCCGTCGGGCTCATTGCTCATCGCTCCGCACTGCGCTTCTGCGTGGATGATACGCACCCGCTCGGCCACAGGCGAGGCAACACACACCATGTGCGGCGGGGCATGGCTCCACGAAGCGCAGCGGGGCGTGGCCATCCGCCCAAGCCGGGGTCAGGTGACCCGCGGCGCCTCACGCTCCCGCCGCTAACGTCGCGAGGTTGGTCAACCGGTCAGCGTCGGCACGTCATCTGCACTGCGGCGGGACATCCCCCACCCCGAGAGTCCCCCCATGGCTTTTTTCGTGACTACCCGGCTCAACAATACTCCGCCACGTCAACAGCGCTCGGCTTTCGCTCCTCGCACCCTGTGGCTGCTCGGACGTCCGCAGGTTGGCCGCTCGATGGCGCTCATCGACTCGGCCGGACAATCGCTCGTCACGTCGCGCATCCAACGGATCATGCACGGCCCGGAACGTGATTCCATCTATGTGCAGACACACAACAGCCTCTACCAGCTGCAAGAGACGCCACTGCCTTATGACGAAACCGTAACGCCCCCGTAGTTGCTCCAACTGCGGTCGAGGGTCGATCATCCCCGACATGAGCTTTGGCCGCCGACGTTTCCTCGTCTCGAGTTCCCTGACCGCCGCTGGACTTGCGGTCCCTCTCGCCAGCCTGTGGTCGAGGCAAGCCCGCGCGCGGGACTATGGGGACCTCGTCCCCGACATCGACGGCATCCTCGATCTCCCCGCGGGGTTTTCCTACACCGTCCTCGAAGAGCGCTCCGACCCCATGGACGACGGCTACGTCGTGCCGGGCCGCCCCGACGGGATGGCGTGCTTCGAGGGCCCCGACGACACCTGGATCCTGATGCGCAACCACGAGGTCAGCGCGGGTGACTTCTCCAATGGTGCCTACGGGGTCGGCCAGGCCCCGCCCGAGGCCTACGACGCCAATGCCTACGGCGGCGTCACCCGAGTGGTGATCGACGCGACGACGTTGACCCGCGTGTCCAGCAACCTCGTGCTGACCGGCACCATCCGCAACTGCGCAGGCGGGCCCAGCCCATGGGGTTGGCTCAGCTGCGAGGAGAACGTGAGCGGCGACCACGGCTACGTGTTCGCGTGCCCCATCGACGCCGCCACCGTGGTCAACCCCGACCGCATCGATGGGTATGGCCGCTACAATCACGAGGCCGCCGCCGTCGATCCTGCCACCTCGATCTGCTACCTGACCGAGGACCGAGGCGACAGCGCCGTCTATCGCTTCGTCCCCGATGACCCCGCCGACCCGTTCACGGGCACGCTCCAGGCCCTGCGCGTGATGGGCCAAGACGGGCTCGACACCAGCACCGGGCTCTCCGTGGGCGACACGCTGGCGATCGACTGGGTCGACATCACCGATCCCACCCCGGTCAACGACACCGTGCGCGACGAGGCCCAGGCCGCCGGGGCCGCCACCTTCTCGCGTGGTGAGGGCATCTGGTTCCACGACGGCGAGGTCTTCATCGCGTGCACCAACGGCGGACCCGCCGGTCTCGGCCAGATCTTCCGGCTCGTCGACGGCCCCCGCTCCGGAGGCATCGAGCTCATTGCCCAGTCCGAAGATTCGGACGTCCTCGACTTCCCGGACAACATCGCCGTTGCGCCGTGGGGCCAGGTGTTCATCGCCGAGGACGGCGACGGCGACAACTACATCCGAGCGATCACCGACACGGGCGACGTGGTCTCGTTTGCCCGCAACGCGCTGAGCGACAGCGAGCTGGCGGGCGTGTGCTTCTCCCCCGATGGCCAGGCCCTGTTCGTCAACATCCAGGGGGATGGGCTGACGCTGATGGTGACCGGGCCGTTCCCGACCGATCCTGGCGGCTCCGACGAGACGGGCACGGGCGACGAGGCGGGGGAGACCGACGACCCCGATGGCTCGGGCACGGGGGGTGGTACCGCCGACGGCGGCACGAACGGCGGTGCGACGACCGGCGGCGAAGGGTCGGGAGGCACCGCGGCCGGCTCGGGCGGCAGCGGGGGCCAGGACGACCAGGACGGCGAAGGCTGCGGGTGTTCGACCAGTGATGACCCGAGCGCGGGGCTTGCCGTGGCCGCCGGCGCACTGGTCGTCGGGCTGCACGCCCGCCGCGGTCCGTCGCAGACCGAGGACTGAGCCGGGCTGTAACCTCCCCGTCCAGGCCGGCGAGGCCGGGCCGCACGGACGCGGCTCGGTCCCGACCCGCGTAGCCGGAGCATCGGAGCATCGGGTCTGCCCGGACAGGGCCCGGCCGAGGTCCGGGGGACCGCGAGGCCAAGACCAGCCTGATTGCGCCAGGAATACCGTCCAAGCCACCATGGTCTTGGACGTCTGGACTCATGGTCGACATCGTGCCCGCACCCCGCCCCTCCGAGCGGTGCCTCAACTGCGACACAATCGTCGAGCAACAGTACTGCCCCGCGTGCGGGCAGCGACGCGGTGATTTCCGCAAGTCCAGCTGGCGGCTGCTCGGAGAGGTCTTCCGCGAGACGCTCGAGGTCGACGGACGCGTGTGGCGAACGCTCCGAGCAATGGCGCGTCCCGGTGCACTGACGCGAGAGTTCAACGCCGGTCGGCGTCGCCAGTACATGTCCCCCGTGCGGCTGTATCTGTTCGTGAGCCTGATGCTGTTTGCGGTCGTCGGGCTCAGCGTTCGCTTCAGCACCGAGACGGCGGCCGGCAACACCCCGGTGCAGTTCGATCTCGAGGAGCAGGCGCTCGCGGACTGGAAGCCCGACAACCCCCTCGCCACCAGCGTCCGAGACCGGCTCGTCGAGCTGTCGCGGATGGACGAGGAGCGACGGTCTCAAGAGCTCATCCGCGCCGCGCTCGAGCACGCTCCGTTGGTGATGTTCGTGCTGCTTCCCATCTACGCGCTGCTGCTGCGGCTGGTGTTCGTGCGCACGCGCTGGCTGTACATCGATCACCTGATCTTCTCGCTGCACGTGCACACGGTGTGGTTCTTGCTGCTCACCCTCGGGCTCGCGCTCGTGCCTTGGCTCGGCGTCAACGTGGTGCTCGTGGTGGCCATGGGCCTGCTCGGCTACACCGTCGCCGCGCTACGGCATGCCTACGAGGCAAGGTGGGGCGCCACTTTGGCGCGCGCGAGTGTCCTGGGACTGCTGTACTTGCTCACCCTCGGATTCGGGATCGTCGCCGCCTTCGGCCTCGGAGCAGCCCTCGGCTGATCGCTGCCCCTCGAACGTCGATCCGCTCGGTCCGCCGTCAGTGCTCGACACAGACCGCACGAAACGGGACGTTGGGCGGCTGACCCAGGATGGCTTTGAACAGCTGCCCCTCCAAGATGCACAGCCGGTCTCGAACCACCGTGACCGTCGACGGTTGATCGAGATCGCTGGCCAGCTCGCGGACCGCCGGCATGCCTTCACCGATCGTCACCGCGACGACCCGATTGACCGGCTCGGTCTGGACGATGATCAGCTCTCCGTCGACCCACAGCAGCCCATCGCCCGAGGCCGCGTCGAGGCCCTCGATGCCGGACACGTCTCCCGCCGAGCCGTCGCCGGCCACATCGATGCGATAGATCATGCTGTCGGCGAAGTTGACCGTCCATACCGCACCATCGCCGAACACGATGCCGTTGATCGAGCCGGGCGCCCCCTCGACCGGGGCCCAGGCATCGTCCTCGACCCAGATCGTGGTCTCGGCGTCGGAGAGCAGGTCGGCAGCACCGACCCGCATGATGCGGCCCATGGCGAAGTCGGTGATGAACAGGTTCCCGTCGTCGTCGAACGCCAGATCGTTGCAGGTTCCCGTGAGTCCGGTCTGTGCGTCGACCGGGAAGGCGTGGGTCGCCACCAGCCCCCGGGTCGCCAGGTCGAAGCCCCGAATCATGCTCGGCCCCGGAGGCGTCTTGGGGGTGGCCTGCGCACCAGCTTCACAGACCCACAACACATCGTCGCGAACCTTCAGCCCCAGTGGCGTCACGACGCTCCCGGGCGGCAGCAAGACGTCCACGGTATCCGCCTCCACGTCGTAGACCTGTACCTCCCCCGACAGCACGCCGCCGACGTAGACGAAGTCGAGCCCATCGCTGGCGATGCCCTCGGGGAACAACGCCTTGCCGATCCACTCGATCTGGTCGACATCGAGCGTCGGCTCGACCCCCACGGTCGTGCCCCCGCTGTCACCCGAGGTGTCACCGCTGCCCCCCGTGGAGTCCTGGGTGCCGGCTGTGGTGCCTCCGCCCCCGGTGGTGGCGGCGGGCGTGTCGGATGTGGACCCTCCGGTTACGCCCGCGGTCGCTCCGGTCGTGCCGGTCGTTCCGGTCGTACCTCCTGCCGACTCGTCGCCTTCGTCGGTACCCGGGCACCCCGTGACGGCGAGCAAGAGCATCGCAACTGCCGGGATCCGTCTCGCGAGCGTCGGCCCGCCCGCGGATGATGTGTATGCGGCCATGACTGGAAGGTAGGTCCGCCCCCGGGCCCATGCACTCGCAGTCGGTGCCAGTTCACTGCCCAACCGCGCCACATGCATCCGTCGCCCGCGGCCGGCCCGCCATCTACAGGATCGGATGAACGGGGCCTGTCCGCCGATCATGCCGGCGAGCTCGCCGGGTATCCACGCCGGTGTCGCTTCCAAACTCGAGTCACCACCGCCGACTCGGCACCGTTGGACTCGACGCCGTGCACCCGGTCTCTCCAATTGCACCGTGTCCGAGCTGGCGCTGGCCAGCCCGGACCGGGCCACGCTTGGTCAGCGCGCGGCGACCTTCCCTCAGCCCGCGCGAACCGACGCGCAGCCGAACTCGATCTGGATCGATGCACCCACGACGCCCTGCACCTTCTCGCAGGTCTGTGGGCACAACACGATCATCGTCGGATCCGCCGGGTTATCGTAGTGCCACCCGTCCATCACGCTGGCGCACTCAAACGGGGACTCCACGCGACCTATCGGGAGCACCCCCCCTTGTCCATCGTCGAACTCGAGGTTGACCTCATCGGGATCGAACTCCAGATCACCCGGCGGGGTCGGGATCTCGAACTCGCACGCCAGCTCACTACCACCGATGACCTCGGTGCTCAGCACGTCGAACACGCCCTGAAAGTCCTGGTTGCAGAGGTCTGCAGCCACCCCGGCCGACTCGTTCGACAGCGCGATGTAGTTCTCACCGATGCCGGCCGCACTCTCGCAGTCGGAGTGGCACACCACCGAGTGGTGCACGAAGTCGACGTAGCTGGGGTCGAGCTCGACAAGCTCGGCCTTGAATTCCTCCCACTCCATGTCGGAGGTATCGTCGGTGACGACCACGATGTGCTTGGTCGAGTCGGGGCGCAACATCGTCGCCCACTCCTCGTGGGTCTCCAACAGGTTCTTCCATGCGTCGTGGCTGCCGACCTTGGCGTCGACATGTATGAAGTGGGGAAACCTGTCGTCGGCCGTGGGGCAATTGCCGAAGCCCAGCGGAGCATCGATGCAGATGCCGTTGCCGTTGCCGGGATAGCTCGACACCAGCGTCACGCTGACATCGACCCCACTGTCGATGATCTGGCTGGAGAAGTCATTCATGCGCGCCTGGATCTCTTCCGCCTCGAAGGTCATGGATCCGGAGTTGTCGACCACGAAGATGATGTCGGCCGGAGCGGGAATGACCTCGGAGTGCTCGGTGATCGCAGCGCATTCCTCATGTTGTGGGGGTCCATCATCGGAGCCGAGGTCGAGCTTCGGCTCCTCCGCTGTGCCGTCACCCTCCGCTCCGGTCCCGTCGGCGCTGATGCCCTGCGTGCCGACCTGGCCTTCGGTATCCCCGACACCATCACTACGCTCATCCAGTGCACACGCCCCCATCACGAGGCCCAGTGCCGCGAAGATCCACCCGTTGTTGCCCATGCTGCTCATTGAGAATCTCTGTTCATCCCGACCCAGGCTCCAACACCGCGATTCGCGGGCCTCGTCGGTGGGCCGAACCCCGACGAGCGGATCGAGCGCGGTATTGGTCCGCCCATAGGACCCCCGCTCCGCCCGACTCCGTCCGGAGGTGTAGTCACCACACAGGCTCTGGATTCTTCACCGCGAGCAACAAAAGTCGTCGGTGCCAGCGTTGGGCCTGGCGCTGTGCTGTCCCGGCCGACGATGACCGGGCCCGCGTGGTCTCCAGACCATTGGACGGGGATCTCCAATATCGACCGCAAGGCCCCATTGACGCCCAGTTCGCGGCGACTGACCCTTGCGACTCATGCGCCAGGCGTCCCCCGACCGCGGCGACCGTCCTCGCCCAAGGCGGCCCGCCCCTGTGGTCGTCGCCCAACCGGCCGCCGTCCTCGCCCAAAGCGGCCGGACGGTGACCAGCCGGTCATCGCCCAATCTCGGGCGCCGCCGCCTCTGGCCGCCGAGCGCCTCGAGCCTGGTCGCACGAACCCGAACGAAGTCGGGGAGCGGCCGAAATCGCCCGCTCCCCGCATTGCACCCGATCGCTCGGTCTAGCCGCAGACCTGGACCTTGTCGGCACAACAGTCGCCGAAGTTCGCACATTGCGCGTCACACTGACAGTCCTGGCTCGCGTCGAACGGACCGCAGCGACCTACGCAGCTGTCGGGGGCGGGCTCGGGCGGCGGCGCGTCGCAAAGCGCAGCCTTGTCATCGCAGCAGTCGTCGAACTGCTCGCACTGCGCATCGCACTGACAGCTCGCGGACTGGTCGAAGTTGCCGCAGCGGTCTTCACAGCTGTCGCCGCTGCCACCATCGCCACCATCGCCACCATCGCCTCCATCGCCCCCGCCTCCGGCGTAGAGCTCTTGGAGTGCGACGACATCGGTCCCCGTCCACTCCCCGGTGCTGCCTCCGTTGAAGCAAGCGTTCATCACCGAGCCATTGAACACGGCCGTTGCTGGGGTACCCGGAATCTGGACGGCACCGACCCCGGAAACTCCCTCGTTGTTGCCCGGCCCAGGGCCGCAGCTGATCGAGCGGTTGTACCAGTCGGAGTGTCGGAACCCGATCGTGTGCCCGAGCTCATGCATGATGAGGTGCCGGGTGACCCCCACCGGATAGTTGCGAGAGTTGATCCCGATGTTGACGAAACCATAGGGCACGCCGCCGCTGGGGAATCCGGCCACACCTCCGCCGCCGCCCATCAGCTGCACGATGATCTCGGCGTCGCATCCGGCATTGGACCCGTTGGTCCGGACCATTTCGAACGTCAGGTTCTGCGCGTTGTAGTTGTCGATTGCGCCGTTGAGTGCCGGGCTGAGGATCCCGAGGTTGGACCCATTGAACGCCGAACCATCGATGCAAATGGTGCCGATCGCAGGGCTCACCAGGTTGTTCGTACGGTACTGACGGAATCGACCCTCGCCTTCCCCTTCGAAGGCCACCATCTCCCGCGACGCCTCCAGCGTAACGACGGTGTCGCCACCCACGAAGACCGTGCCGTCTTCGAGAATACCGATCTCGCCCTCCGGGAACCCCGCCGCCTGGAGGTTCTGTACGATCTCCTGGGTTTCCTCGTCGAATTCCAGCCCCAGCGCGTCTTCGCCGTCGCTCTCGATACCGGTGTAGCAGCCAGCCGCGACTACCAACATGAGGAGAGTTGCTTGCTTGATCATGACACCCACCACTTGCACACTTCGATGATTGACTTTTACTGTCGCACACCTGCACACATCGTATGTGTAGACATGCGCCTCCGCAGTGCGGAAACTAAGTACAGGTGGAGATGAGCAGACTCAAGTGCTCATTTCGTAATGCCATTGGCCCTTCGGACGATGGAGCGAACACGAGAGTCTCCTTGATGGCTGGCAATACTCGAATCACATCCATGCGAGCGGCCATGTCGGCCAGCGAGACCCAACCGCCGAGTCTCGCCGAGCTTGGAACTGGGCAGCAAACCCTCCAGAACAGCCGTACACGCCGCATTTCGAGCGGCGCTGCAGGTCGACCAGCGTCGTTGCGCGGAGAAATCGCAATCACCCCTCTACCGATTCAACAGCAACTCGCCCAGTCGCAGCGGCCAACTTGTGCAAATCGCCCATTGCCATTGCGCAGATTGACCACTTTCGCCGTAGCAGGCCTTCGCAACAGCAGTACGACAGTGTACGCAGCGGCGCACCCCGAAGCCATATTCATGGTCTTTGGCCCCTGAAATACAGCCACTAATGTCCATATGTTCTCAAACCCGAAGTGAGACAGTAGTGAGTGCCTCGGCGCAACCGAGGCACAGCGCAACGCCCTTCGCTCGGGAGATCCCCTACCGGGGCAGCGGCAACGGGATCACGCCACGGACGGCCAGGGTACTCGGCGAATGTGTCTGGACCGCTCCGATCTGGACCGCTCCGAGCACGCCGATCTGCTTGGGGGCCACGAGCGCTTGGCGATGATGGCCGAAGCGGCTCCATGGGCCTCGCGTCTCACCGGAACGAGCCGGCCACGTTCTCGAACAGGGCAACCGGCTTCCACCCCACGGCCGTCGCGATCGGTGACCAAGGCCAAGGCCAAGGCCAAGACCAAGACCAAGACCAAGACCAAGACCCAGACCAAGACCAAGACCAAGACCAAGACCAAGACCAAGACCAAGACCAAGACCAAGACCAAGACCAAGACCAATGCCAATGCCAACGCCAACGCCAACGCCAACGCATGGGCGACGGTCTGACACCACGCGACGGCTGGCAGCGCGAGATATCCGAGCCACATCGAACACCACGGTGGACATTGGCTCGCACCGTCTCTAGCCTCGACTTTGGCGGTTTTCACGCGCCATAACACCGCCCCCGACCGCTGTGGCAGTGTTTTCGCTCCTCGACCCATGACCCGATGTGCCTTCGAAGCGCAGCCTCGCCAGGCAGCTGCCGCTGACGGCGTAGAGGCCCATGGAAAACCGCCAGAGTCGAGACAAGCTCAGCGCACTTCACTGCGACTCGATGGTGCTCGCGGCGTACATGAA